>JBBTUZ010000097.1:0-6948 GCA_038063495.1 Patescibacteria group bacterium
GGCTCGCTTCACCGGTAATATCGCAAGTTCGGATATAAAACTGGGGCTTGTAGCCGGTGAAAAACGGCGTGTGCCGGCCACCCTCCTCTTTGCTTAAGATATAAGCATTGGCTTCAAATTCGGTGTGCGGCGTTACACTGCCGGTTTTAGCAATAACCTGGCCGCGCTCCACGTCTTCTTTTTTCAAACCGCGAAGCAGAATACCGACATTTTCGCCAGCTTGCCCTTCGTCCAGCATTTTATTAAACATTTCAATGCCGGTCACCGTTACTTTGCTGGTCGGTTTCAAGCCAATCAATTCAACTTCTTCGTTCACCTTAACCACTCCCCGTTCAATTCTGCCGGTTACTACCGTTCCCCGTCCCTCAATGCTGAAAATATCTTCAATTGGCAAAAGAAACGGTTTGTCATTTTCTCTAACCGGGTCAGGAATGTATTCGTCAAGCGCCTTGGCTAATTCCAAAATAGGCTTGCACCATTCGTCATCAATAGATTTCGCTTCCAAAGCTTTAAGAGCCGAACCGCGAATAACCGGAATCTCATCACCGGGGTATTCATATTTTTTCAAAAGTTCCCGAACTTCCGATTCCACCAAATCAATCAATTCTTTATCGTCCACCTGGTCAACTTTATTCAAAAAAACCACCATTGTCGGAACGCCGACCTGGCGAGCCAAAAGAATGTGCTCTCGGGTTTGAGGCATCGGGCCGTCAGCCGCTGAAACCGCTAAAATTGCTCCGTCCATCTGGGCGGAACCCGTAATCATGTTTTTGATATAGTCAGCGTGCCCCGGGCAATCAATGTGGGCGTAATGTCTTTTTTCGGTTTCATATTCCGAGTGATGAATGGCAATGGTGATACCCCGGGCTTTTTCTTCGGGGGCATTGTCAATTTGGTCAACCGATTCGGCTTTTTGAATCAGGCCTTTCAACTTAAGAACATGCATGATAGCCGCTGTTAAAGTCGTTTTGCCATGATCAATGTGGCCAATGGTTCCGACATTGACATGAGGCTTCGTTCTAATAAATTTTGCTTTTTCTGCCATATTATTTTTAAACTTAAAATTTAATTTTTTTAATAATACAATACCGACCAAATCAGTTTATAGTGAATTTTTTTTTATGTCAACACTTCTACTTCTTCCCCTCGGCAATTTGCTGGGTTATATTGTTGGGCACTTCTTCATAATTATGAAACTCCATAGTGAAACTGCCGCGGCCCTGGGTCATTGACCTTATATTGGTGGCATAGCCGAACATTTCCGATAAAGGCACTTTCGCGTCAATAACATTAACCCCCAGTCTTTCCGTCATAGCTTCAATCTTGCCTCGGCGGGAATTAAGATCGCCGTTAACCTCGCCCAGAAAATCCGGCGGAACAATCACTTGAACTTTCATCATCGGCTCCAGTAAAATTGTCTTGGCTCTTTTAGCGGCTTCTTGAAAAGCGATAGAACCGGCGATTTTGAAAGCCGCTTCCGAAGAATCAACTTCATGAAAAGAACCGTCATAAAGAGAAACCTGAACGTCAACAAACGGATAACCGGCCAAAACGCCTTTGTCCATTGCTTCCTTAACTCCTTTTTCCACGGCTGGAATAAATTCCGCGGGAATAGTGCCGCCCTTAATGGCTTTAACAAATTCAAAACCTTTGCCTCGTTCTAAAGGTTCCACTTTCAACCAAACATGGCCATACTGACCCCGACCGCCAGATTGGCGAATATATTTGCCTTCGGCTTCAGCCGTTCCCACGATTGTTTCTTTGTAAGCCACTTGAGGCCGGCCGACATTGCCTTCAACGCCAAATTCCCGTTTCATCCGGTCAACAATAATTTCTAAATGAAGTTCGCCCATTCCCCAAATGATAGTTTCGCCGGTATCCGGGTCGCCGACCACTCTAAAAGTCGGGTCTTCCTCCTGAAGCCGATGCAAAGCCAAAGACATTTTTTCCTGGTCAACTTTTGTTTTTGGCTCAATTCGGATAGAAATTACCGGTTCCGGAAAAACAATCTTCTCTAAAACAATGGGCTGATTGGGGTCGCAAAGCGTATCTCCGGTCGTGGTATTTTTTAAACCCACAAAAGCGCCGATATCGCCAGCGTAAATTTCCTCCACTTCTTCTCTGTGATTAGCGTGCATTCTTAAAATCCGGCCAATTCTTTCTTGAGAATTTTTATTAACATTAAGAAGATAACTCCCTTTTTTCAAAATTCCGGAATAAACCCGAAAATAAGTCAAAGAACCGACAAAAGGATCGGCCGCGATTTTAAAAGCCAAAGCCGCGAAAGGCTGGCCGTCTTCTGGCGTTCTTTCTTCTTCTTTTTGGTTTTCCGGATTGGTTCCTTTGACTGCCGGCAAATCAAGCGGCGAAGGCAAATAATCAATAACCGCGTCCAAAAGAAACTGAACGCCTTTATTTTTAAGAGCGCTCCCGCAAAGCAATGGAATCAATTCTCCTTTCAAGCAAGCTCGTCTTAGGGCTTTTTTCAAATCTTCAAAACTAATTTCCTGTCCTTCAAGATACCGATGCAATAAATCATCGTCGGTCTCGGCAATCAACTCCACTAGTTTTCCTCTTTTTTCCTCGGCTATTTTTTTAAAATCAGCCGGAATTTCTTTAGCGATTATTTCCTGGCCGTGATCGCCTTCAAAATAAAAAGCTTGCTGTTTTAATAAATCAATGACTCCTTCAAATTTTTCTTCCAAACCGATTGGCCACTGAAGCACCGCCGGTTTCGGATGTAAACGATCTTTGATTGATTGCAATACTTTTTCAAAATCCGCTCCCATTCGGTCAAGTTTATTAACGAAACAAATCCGCGGCACTTTATATTTGTCCGCCTGGCGCCAAACCGTTTCCGACTGCGGCTCCACGCCAGCCACTCCGTCAAAAACCACCACTCCGCCGTCAAGCACCCGAAGCGAGCGCTGAACTTCCACCGTAAAATCAATATGGCCCGGAGTATCAATGATATTGCCCCTGTACTCTTCGCCGCCATAAGTCGGTTTCCAATAGCAAGTGGTGGCCGCCGCCGTTATCGTGATCCCTCTTTCTCTCTCCTGCTCCATCCAATCCATAACGGTATCGCCGGTGTGAACCTCGCCGATTTTATGAGAAATTCCGGTATAAAAAAGAATCCGTTCAGATACGGTTGTTTTTCCGGCATCAATGTGGGCAATAATGCCGATATCGCGATATTTTTCTAAAGGATATTGTCTCATAATAAAAGCAATTAGCCACTAGTAACTAGCCACTAGTGGCTATTGGCTAAAAATTATCTCGCGAAGTGCGCGAACGCTCTGTTCGCTTCCGCTGTTCTATGCATGTCCTGTTTCTTTTTAATAGCCGCGCCTTCGTTTTTAGAAGCGGCGATAATTTCTTCCGCTAAATTTTCCGCCATGGTTTTCCCTTTCCGCGATCGAGCGGCTTTAATAATCCAATGACCAGCCAGAAAAAATTTTCTTTCCGGCCTGACTTCCATCGGTATTTGATAATTAGCTCCTCCCACTCTCCGGGAAACTACCGCCACGAGCGGGCTGACATTTTCCAACGCTTTTTCAAAAACTTTCATCGGCTCTTGCTGGATTATTTTTTGGACATGTTCCAAGGCCTGATAAAATATTTTTTCAGCCAAAGCTTTTTTGCCTTCTATCATTAAATAATTGATAAATCGGCCGGCCGTTAGGCTTTCGTATTTAGTGTCAGGCTGGCGTAATTTTCTATTTTTATAAATTTGTTTTTTTCTCATAATTTAATTCCGTTTATGTTATTTTTTCGGCCTCTTGGCTCCATATTTTGACCGCTGTTGTTTCCGACCATCCACTCCCGTCGTGTCTAAAATACCGCGGATAATGTGGTATCTCACGCCCGGCAAATCTTTTACCCGGCCGCCACGAACCAAAACCACCGAGTGTTCCTGAAGTTGATGGCCTTCCCCCGGGATATAAGCCGTTACTTCCATTCCGTTGCTCAATCGCACCCGAGCCACTTTTCTTAAAGCGGAATTTGGTTTTTTAGGGGTAGTGGTAAAAACTTTCAAACAAACTCCCCGCTTGAAAGGCGAGATTGATAAAGTCGGACGATTTTTTATGTTATTAAAATAACGCCCCAAAGCCGGGGTTTTCTTTTTTCTAGCCGTTTTCGTTCTTCCTTTTTTGATTAGTTGATGAATCGTGGGCATAATCTTCAAAAGCAATATCCCTTAAAATTACCAAAAATATAGAGTAATTGTCAACACCCGTTGGAAATGTCATATTTTTTACTTTTATCCAAAGACCCGAAAAAGCCAATTTAACGCTTGCCTAGCCAAAGCAATATTCTTTTTGCCCAAAAAAACGGATTTTTCAGAATAATTAATATTATTCCAAATGGGTCATTTAATAAAATTTCCCAAGCCATCTTGTATTTTTGGAATTTTAACAATTCGCTTGTCTTTAAAAATAATTCAGCGAATTTTTCTTTATCTACTTTTTCATCCAGCAAAAGCGGGTTGTGGCAAGAATAGAGAGACAGTTTGGTAAAGTCCATTTCTTCGCTGACTTTTTTTTGTTTTTTGGCAATTTCCCAAAATTCTCCTCCGGGATAAGGAGTGGCGACAAACAAAAAAAGATAAGCGCCTTTTTTGACCGCTTTTTTAATAAACTCGTAAGTTTCTTTCATATCCTCAAAAGTTTCTCCGGGAACCCCCATCATCAAACTGCCGAAAACCTTTATTTTATAACGCAAAGAAGTCTCAATGGCCTTCAAATTAGTTTCCGGGCTGGCCGTTGGCCCTTTCAGCCACTGAAGAACTTTTTTAGAGCCGCTTTCAAAACCAAATTGAAGAATTTTTATATTAAGCTTGCGGCAAATCTCGCCCATTTCGTCATCAATGGTGTTGGCTCTCGCCTGGGCCGTGGTGGTTAGGCCTTCCAATAAATTTTCTTTTTCGCAAAGGTTGGCAATTTCCTTCAAACGGTTTCGGTCCAAAGTAAAAAGATCATCGCAAAATAACAAATGCTGAATTTTAAAATTTTCTTTAAGATATTTGATATGCGACACGATGTATTGAGGCGAGTGAAACCTGGTTAAACCGCTTCCCCAAAAAGCAGAGGTGGCGCAAAAACGACAACGGAAAGGACAACCGCGAGAAGTTAAAATCCAGCCTCGCCTGGCAAGTTTTCCGACTCCGATAATCGGTTTCGGCTCAAAATATCTTTTGTCTATATATTTATAATCTAAAGGAGGAATCTCGTCCAAGTTTTTTATAAATTCCCTTCCGGCAGTCATTTCTATTTTTCCATTTTCATCCCAAAAAGCTATTCCCTTGATTTTTCTTAAATCCGCCGGATTAAATTTTTGTTTTTCTTGATATAGCAAAACAAGTTCTTTGAATGTTTCTTCGCCTTCTCCGATAACGCCAACATCAAAACAAGTTCTTAAAGAATTTGGCAGCAGAGAAATATGAACGCCGCCTATTATTACCGGAATCTGAAAAATTTCCTTGACGGTTTTAGCGCGCTCGCTCGCTTCTTCGTAATGAATGGTCATAGCGCTAATTCCTACTAAATCCGGGCTATACTCCTTAACCCCCGCTATAACATCTTCAAAGTTTTTATCTATAATCTTAACGCTTCGGAACCCGATTTTTTTCTCTAAATAAGTGGCAAGATAAAGAAGCCCGAAAGGCGGCTGCCGGTCGCCTTCGTTCTGTAAGGTAATTAAAGCTAATTTCACCTCATTTTTTCCAGCCGTTTCCATTCTTCTAAAGCCCGATTGAGCCGCTTATAATAATCCTTGAAAGTTGATAAACTAAAGGAGCCAGCAAATACGGAAAAATAAAAACTATCCAAGCCAGCGTCAAAAACAGATAATTTTTTTCTAAAAAATTTTTGAATCTGTAAAATTTATCCGGCAAAAGAGAAAAAACTAAATGATGGCCGTCAAAAGGAGGAAAGGGGGCTAAATTAAAAAGAGCGAATAAAACATTTATAAAAACAATTATGGACAAAAGCGATAAAAGATTAAAAGACAGCAACCCCGAAAAACTTAATAATCTTATTAGCAGCCCAAAAATAATCGCTAAAGTCATGTTGGACAAAGGCCCGGCCAAACCCGTCAATATCGTCCCCCTCTTCACATCCCGAAAATTATTAGGATTAAAAGGAACCGGCTTGGCGTAGCAAATTATAAAAGGGCTGTTGAACAAAACAAGAGATAACGGCAAGATAACCGTGCCAAACGGGTCAATGTGCTTTAAAGGATTAAAGCTCAACCGACCGGCCAATTTCGCCGTTGGGTCTCCCAGTTTGTAAGCGGCCAATCCATGAGAAACTTCATGAATCACCAAAGACGCGTACAAAACAATTAACTGAAAAATTTGAATGGAAATGTCAGGCATTGATTTTATTATAACAACCTTTTAATATAATGAAATATGAAATGCCATTTTTGCGGAAAAATTTCTATTATCAGAATGGGCCGGAAAAAATTGCGCGGGAAATACAACCCCACCGAAAAGAAAAGAAAATACCCCAATCTCCAATGGGCGAAGTTGGCTTCGGGCAGAAGAGCAAAGGCCTGCGTCCGCTGTATTAAAACCCAAACTAAATCCAAGGCCTAAAACAAACAAGGCTTCGGGCTGTAGTATACCGGCAGTACGCATGCATGGGGTGCATGTAGACCGGGTTCAATTCCCGGCAGCCCGACCATTCGTCATTAAAAATCTCAATTTTGGTTGGGATTTTTTTGTTTTATTGATATAATGAAATCGTTGAAATCCTAAAAAAATCGCCAAAACGCTAAAGATTGATGTTGATAATTTAATAAAAAAATATGAATAAAAAAGATTTGGGCGCATTTTATACTCCGAAACACGCCGTTAACTATATGCTTGGCTTGTTGTCGGGATTTAATGAAAAAAGTAAATTACTAGAGCCCTGTGGCGGAGACGGCGCTTTTGTGTCTATC
>JBBTUZ010000098.1:0-2918 GCA_038063495.1 Patescibacteria group bacterium
GACCGCGGTCGGAGCTGCGCTTCCGTTTGGGTTTCAGAAAATTCATTCTTTCGCTATTTACCAAAATGCGCGTTTCGTAATTCAAAATAGTATAATGAAAATTTACGACCCTTCAATTGATCAAGGGTTGTGTTGAGTTTATTGAAGTATGAATAAAAAAACAAGGAAGCTGATTCTTTATTGTTTAATCCTGGGGTTTTTTCTGGCAGCCAGCGGGTTTATTTTTTACGCCCTAGGCTGGTCTTTCAACCAAACAACCGACGGTTCTTTCACTTTCCGAAAAACCGGCGCGATTTTTTTGAAAACCACGCCCAGCGACGCCCTTATCAAAATAAACAACAAACTTTCCGCCCGAAATAACGGCTTGTTCAACAATGGCGGAAATCTAATCAAAGGATTGCTGCCGGGCGATTATCAAATTGAAGTCTCCAAAGAAAATTTTGGCGCTTGGCAAAAAAAATTAACCGTCAAAGACGGCTTCATTTCCAGCGCCACTAAAATTTTTCTTTTTCCGGAAAAAATTGCCACGGAACCGATTCTTCAAAAAGAAGCCGAAAGATTTTGGCTGACCGACAACAAAAAAGAAGAAATTAAAAACTTGTTTTATTCGTTAAAACAAAAACAGCTGAAATTGCCGGGTATTGTTCCAATAATTCAAATCGTCCCCTATTTCTTTGATACAACTAAAATCGTTATCGCCACTCAAAAAGCCGTTTATTTTTTAGACCGCCAAAAATTATCTTTGGAAATTTTAGCCCTAGTTCCCGCGCAAGCCTTAACTATCAACGATTCCGAAATCGTCTTTTTTGACCGACAAAACAATCTCCAAATTTACGGGTTGGCAACCCGCAAAATTATTGAGAAAATCGCTTTAGAATTGCCAGCTTCGTTAAATAATAAGCGGTTAAACGGGCAAATCGGAGAAATTACAAAAATCGCTCTTTCTAAATACGGCGTTCGTATCGCTCTCCTTTCAAAAAAAGGAGAATTGTTCATCTACGAAAAGCCGAAAAACGAACTGAAATTAATCGCCGAAAAAATTAAGGATTTTCGGTTCTCGCCGGATAATAAAAAAATAGCGATGCTGACCCAAAGCGAAGAAATGGAAATTATTTTCCTGGAAGATTACCGCCGAGATTTCAAAATGACGGCCGGAGAAAAATTCAAACTCAATCTTTCAAGAAAAGAAGCGCCGCTTGATTTTGACTGGCTGCCCAAAATTCTTGACCATTTGGTTATAAAATATCCCGAAGAAATGATTATTGCCGAAATAGACAGCCGACCGCCGACCAATTGGTGGCTTTTAGAAAAAAGCGCGCGGGACTTCGCCTTTGACCAAGAAAATAATCTTTATCTTTTTAAAGATAACCAATTTCTGAAAGTCGTTTTGTAAAAATTTAAATATCGAGGTTCCGCCCCGATAATCTCCTTTCAAGCTATTTTTCAACATCTTCAACCGAATCAATGAACCAAGACAAAAATTCATAAGCCAACCAGGATTTACAAATTGGGCAATCAAGTGAAATCTCATCTTTGCCAATATGTCCGCATTTCTTGCCGAAATTCAATTGAATAAACTTCTTTAATTCTTTTTGATATTGCCTACTTTTTCTGACAAATTCTTTTTGCTTCATTTTTATATTTTTTAATTTCCGGAAAAATTTTATGAATATCAGGAATCTTATGTTTGATACCTCGCTTTTTGTCAAAATAATAGCCTTTACGATATACAAACTGATATTTCTCAATATCTGAATCAATCATTGCTTGTTCTTTTTTTGAGTACTCTTCTCTTTCAACATAACAATGCCCGTAAATGCCGTATTTCTTATTAAAGAAAATTTCAGCTAAATGTCCGTTAGCTATTGCAAAACACCAACCGTCATTAAATTTCAATTTTTTCTCCGATTTCATTATTTATAAATATCGTGAGTGCCGATATCTAAAAACAAAACGGAATTATCGCCTGTAAAAATAAACTTTATGCGATAGGAATAATTTATCCAAAATGCCCAAACTTCTTTTTCTTCGCCGGAGAGTTTATGGGTTTTTAAGACGGGATGAAAATGATTAACTCGGAAAATTTTTTCTCTTTCTTTTGTTTTCGCTTTAATTTTTTCTGGGAGTTTCTTGTAGCGCTTTTCAAAAAGAGACGAGAATTTAATTTCCTTAATAATCATCAATAAAAATTTAATCTAAATCAGCCAAAGACCTTAATGTCTTGCATTTCCCTTCGTGGTACTCCTTTAACCCCCCTTCAACCAACTTGTCTAAATCCTTGGCCGCTTTCCCTTTTAAATAATAAGTCGGCGCTGCCATTTCGCAGAGTTTTTGATATTCTTTTAACGGCAAAATAACAACCCCTCCTTCATCTTTTATTAAATTTTTAGGAATAGTAATAGTGACCATATATTTTTATGTTATCACACCCAAAAATCAAAAGTCAATTATTGAAGCTCAACCTTGATAGAATTGATAAAAATTTAATTCACTTGGCACCATCTAAATTGCACATAAGCCGGTACATTGTCGCCTGTCAAACTTTACGAGGTTTAACCTCGTAAGATAAGGCGGTTATTTTATAATCTCTTTTATATCTTCCTCGGTTAACCCTAAGGCCTCTAGTTTATTGACTGCGTTTTGATGTTTCTGCTCTTCTATTTGTTTTTCTTGTTCAAATTGACGCTGTTTCTCTTCCTGTAATGCCTTCTTGGTTTGTTTGTCGGCGTCACTCATTTTAACGAACTTTCTCACCTGAATGTAATCGGGAATATGTTCTACCAACACCGGCTGGGTTTCCAAGAACTGCCCTGAATGAATGGGTTTGTAGTCATAGGTATGCTCAAAATCTATCTTGTATTCGCTGTCTATAAGGTCTAACACGCTCATATTCTTTTCTTTGGCTTCTTTTTGGATAG
>JBBTUZ010000099.1:0-6262 GCA_038063495.1 Patescibacteria group bacterium
TCGGCTGAATTAGGCCAAACAATTTCTATCACTCAATAAAAAAAGAGCTAGTTTTAACTAACTCTTTTTTACTTTGAAAATAGCCCAACAAAACCCGAAGACAAGTTTGGTTAGATATTTTCTTATCGTTTCGCCCACAGGGGAGCTCGCCTTGCTTTTTTCAAGCCGAATTTTTTCCGCTCTACCATTCGCGGGTCTCTTCTTAAATAACCAAAACTTTTAATAATAGATTTTAAATTAGGGTCAAACAAAACTAAAGCTCGGGCTAAACCGTGACGCACCGCTTCGGCTTGGCCGTTAACGCCCCCGCCGGAAACTTTAGCGATAACATCAACTTTGGCAACCAATTTGGTTTTTTCCAAAGGCGCTAAAACCATCTTCCAAAGACGAGCAACGGGGAAATATTGATGTCCGTCTTTTTCATTTACCAATAAACCGCCTTTGCGATTATAAAGCCTAACCCGAGCCGTGGCGGTCTTTCGTCGGCCTACCGCTTCAAAATAACGTTCTTTTTCAACTCCGGCTGTCGTTTTTTTTGTTTTTAAAATTTTTTCCATCATTTTAATTAGATTTTTCAATAACCAATCTCTTCATTCTTTTAGCTTGTAATCTATTTTTAGGCAACATTCTCAAGACCGCCAACTGTAAAACTTTTGCCGGATTTTTTTCAAAAACTTCCCGATAAGTTCTTTTTTTGAGATGGCCGATATATCCCGCTGGCTGATGATAATATACTTTTTGCTTTGCTTTTCTTCCGCTAACTGTTATATCGCCGATATTTTTAACTATCACTCGGTCAATACCCGCCATTTTAGGCTCGTAATTGGAATTTTTCTTTCCTTGAAGAATAACGGCGATTTCCGAAGCCAAGCGTCCTAATATTTTATTTTTAGCGTCAAAAATGTAATCCATATATTATTTGACAAATTCTACGGTGACTAATTTCGCTCCATCGTTTAACCGGGCCAAAGAATGTTTAACAATTCTGACATAGCCCCCGGGGCGTTCTTTGTAAAGCGGCGCTAATTTATAATAAATCTTATCCGCCGCGACTTGGGATATTTTTTTCAAAAGAAGACGGTAAGCGGCCAGATTTTGTTTTTTCCCGCAAGAAACCAAGCGTTCAATAAAGGGCCTCAATTCTCTCGCCCGACTTTCGGTGGTTTCAATTTTCTCCCGCAAAACCAAATTATTGGCTAAAATTTTTAAGAAAGATTTTTTCATTGTTTTTTACTAAGCATCTGGATCTTCCGAGGCTAAAGCAACAGAAACTTTATCAAAATGGTCTTTTAGGACATTGGCTGTTTTATAGATAGCCTGGGAAGGCGTAAGGGAGCCGTCAGTTTCAATCTCTATTTTTAATTTATTATAATCGGTTCGTTCGCCAACGCGCATATTTTCCACCGAAGTGTTAACCTTGGTAACCGGAGAGAAAATGGCGTCAAGAACGATCGTGCCGATAGGCAATCTTTCAAATTTCCGGTCCGCCACCGATAAATAGCCCAGTCCTTTTTCCACGGTCAATTCCATCTCCAGTTCCGCTTTTTTATCAGTCAGGCTAGCCAAATGAAGTTCGGGATTAACAATTTCCACTTGGGGATTGGTTTTAATATCACCGGCTTTAACCTCTTTTTCTCCTTTAATTTTAAGAGTCAAAACTTGAGGCTCATCGGTAAAAAATTTGAATCGTATCTTCTTTAAATTAAGAGTCAATTCAATGATGTCTTCGGCAACTCCGGATATTGTCGTAAATTCATGGCCTACTCCTTTAATTTTTATCCGAGTAACGGCCGCTCCCGGCAACGAAGAAAAAAGAGCCCGCCGTAAAGCATTGCCCAAAGTTAAGCCAAAGCCGGTGTAAAGTCCTTCAATATGAAAAACCCCCGCTTTCCCATCATCGGAAATTTTCTTTATCTTTACCGCTTCGCTAAGATGATAATAAAGTTTTGTCATAATAGTTTCTGTGCTTATTATATTTAATGATAACGACTTTATCTTGAATAATACTCAGCGACTAAATTAAGGTCAAATGGCAAATTTATTTCCTGGGGCTTATCAACTAGCTCGCCTATCAATTTTTCCTTATCAAGCTTCAACCATTTTAGCGGTTCGTTTTTTTTCAATTTCAATTCTAAACTATCAAAAACTTTTAATTTTCGGGAATTGGCGTTTAAACTGGCCTTATCGCCGATTCTGACAAGATAAGAAGGAGTGGTTACTTTCTTGCCATTTACCAAAAAATGGCCGTGGTTAATTAATTGACGCGCGCTAATCCGCGAATCGGCCAATCCCAAGCGGAAAATAACATTATCTAAGCGTTTTTCCAATAATTCCAAAATTTCTTCAGTTTTATTTTTACCGCGAAAAAGTCGGCGCATCTGATTATTGTTCAAGCCATAACTAATTTGCACTCTTTGTTTCTCTTGAAGCTGTCGGCCATATTCAGAGGGTTCTTTTCTCCGCCCTCCTTTTTTATTGCCATGGACACCGGGCTTGTAAGGCCGGCGAATCATAGCGCATTTCGGGGACGCGCAACGAAAAGCCTTTAAAAAAAGTTTGGTTCCTAAAGCTCTTTCTTTTTTTTCAGTTGGTCTAAATACCATAAAAGTTTTTAATTAAATTATACCCGTCTCACTTTTGGCGGTCGGGGGCCATTATGCGGAATTGGGGTTACATCCTTGACGGCCAAAATATCAAAACCGCGATTAGCTAACGCTTTAAGAGCGGAATCTCGACCGCCGCCAATGCCTTTGATGTAAATTTCAACACTAGAAGGGCCAGAACGCTGGAGTTTTTCAGCGACTGCTTCAGCCACCTTGCTAGCCGCGAAAGCAGTAGCTTTTTTGGGGCCGGAAAATCCCAAAGAACCAGCCGTAACCCAAGCTAAAACATTTCCTTTAGTATCAGTGGCGGTTATAGTGGTATTGTTATAGCTAACCGCGATATAAATACGCCCAGTTTCAATCCGCTGTTTAACTTTTTGAACATTTTGGCGAGCCGAGGCCGTTTCCGCTGAAACTTTGTCTTTGACAACGGCTTCTTCGCTTTTATTGGCTATTTTCTTTTTACCCATAAGTTTTATTTTAGCTCTGTTTTCCTTTTACCACTGCCAACAGTTCGACGAACATTTCCGCGGACTGTTCGGGAATTAGTTTTGGTCCGTTGTCCCCTGACCGGCAAACGCCTTGCATGGCGAGTGCCCCGATAACTGACGATTTCTTTCAACCGATTGATGTTTTGCTTAATTGACAAACGAAGCTCTCCTTCTATCTTACAACTTTTCTCTATGCAGTCTTTTAATTGATTAAGTTCTTCGGCGTTTAAATCTTTGAGGCGTTTTTCGGGGTCAATTTTAACTGTTTTAACGATTTGACGCGCTAAAGGAACGCCAATGCCATAAATATAAGAAAGGGATATTTCTACTTTTTTATTGTCCGGTATGTTTATGCCTAAAAAACGCATATAATTTTAAAATTTAGAATTTGCTTTATTCTGTTTTCTATTTTCGCGCTACCCCTGCCTCTGTTTGTGTTTGGGAGTGGAACAAATGATATAAAGCCGTCCGCGACGCCGGGCAGTCTTGCATTTATTACAAATTTTTTTAACCGATGAACGAACTTTCATAAATTTACAGCCTCCTGACGATCCTTCCTCTTTTGTCGTCATAAGGAGTGGTTTCAACAATCACGTGATCGCCCGGAATAACTTTAATATGGTGCAGTTTCAAGCGACCGCCCAGATAAGCCAAAATTTCCCGGTTATCTTCTTTGAGCCGAACTCTAAAGGTTAAACTAGGCAGGGCCTCTTCAATAACCCCTTCTACTCTGGTCATTCTTGAATCCAATGGCATTGATGTTTTCTATAATAAAGGCTTGGCCGTTAAAAGTCAAGGTCTTTTAGCGTAAATGATAATCCCCACCAATACCGAATAATAAACTAAAATAGCCCAGAAATTGACGCTTGGGTTAATCGGCAAAACTATTTTGGCGAATAAATTAATAATAAAAATTTCGTAATTAAGAAGCAAGGAGGCCAGCCAGCCAAAAATCAAAGCCAAATAATAAGAAAAGAAATGAGATAAGCCAATTAAAAATCCCAAGCCCATCGTTAAGGGAATAGCTGTTAAAATAAAAATATTAGCGACAAAAGCGGTTAAGGAAAAATTGCCGAAATTGACGATTAAAATAGGAGCGGTCGCTAATTGAGCGGACAAAGTCATTAAAAGGTTTTCCCGCCAAGCGAAAAAACCCGGCTTGTCGCCAAATTTCAACAATCGCTTAAGCGCCGGCCGAAGATAAATAATGCCCAAAACCGCCAAAAAAGACAACTGAAATCCCAAGTCAAAAATCAAAACCTTGGGATTAGACAGGGTGATTAAAAAAGCGGCCAAGGCAATGCTGTTTCGGGGGTCGTAAATCCGACCCGTCAAGTTGGCCAATAAAACGGCGAATCCCATAATGGCCGCCCGGACGGCTGACGAGCCAAAGCCAGTCATAGCCACAAAACTTAAAATAATTAAAATGGCCGCGATGAAAGTTAGAAATGGCGACAAAAAAAAGCCAACCGCCGTGGCCACCGCCGTCGAAATAATGGTAATGTTCTGCCCCGAAAGAGCCGTCAGATGGGCGGTGCCGCTCAAACTCATCGCTTTCTTGAATTCTTTGCTAAAACCGCCACGCTCCCCCAAAATTAAACCGCCTAAAAGAGCCGCTTGCTCGGGAGCTAAAATTTTAGAATAAGAGTCGCTAATTGAATTTTTAAACTTAAAAAGAGCGACCCTAATCGGCGAACCTAAGCCTGATTTTTCTAATTCAGCTTTGGGAAAATTCGCCAAACCGCTGATATTTTCTTTGGCTAAATAATTGGCGTAGGAACCAGCCTGGGGCAAATCAATTTTCCCCTCAAAGGCAAGCCTGTCGCCATAATGAAATTGGGGGTAAAACGATAATTTAGCCTGGATTTTGCCTTGATAAGGCTCATTGAGTTTAACTGTCAAAATTTGGTTTCCGAAACTAATTTGAGGGTCGTCAACCACCAAACCGCTGAAATTTATTTTTTTGTTAAAATTTATTTTGATGTCTTTAAATCTTAAATCGTCCCATTTGTAATAGCCGGCGCCGAAAAAGATAAAAACGGTTAGAAACGCCAGGGCAGTCCATTTTTTCGGAGGGGAATTCCTTTCCGAGAAAAGTCCGATCAATAAAAAAATCGCCGCCAAAAGCATAACGGCAATAATAATGATTGGAAAACCGGCGCCAAAACTAACGGCTAAAATTCCAAGGAGAAAAAAGACAATGCCAAAAAAGAAAATATCGTAAGAGGGCATTTAATAAATAATTTATTTATCATACCGGTAAAATAAGGCGCTAAAAAATTAAGAGTTTCAGACAGTTATTTTATTATTGCCTTTAAATCATCTTCCGTTAAGCCTAGGTTTTTCAGTTTACTGACGGCATCCCGGTGTTTTTGCTCTTCCAATTGTTTTTCTTGTTCGGATTGATGTTGCTTCTCTTCCTGCAACGCCTTTTTGGCTTGTTTGTCCGCGTCGGTCATTTCAACGAATTTTCTCACCTGGATATAATCAGGAATATGTTCTACCAATACCGGCTGGGTTTCCAAAAATTGGCCCGAATGAATGGGTTTATAGTCAATAGGTATGCTCAAATCTATCTTGTATTCACTGTCTATAAGGTCTAACACGCTCATATTCTTTTCTTTGGCTTCTTTTTGGATAGCTTTGGCCTGGTCTTTTTCTATCAAGACTATTTCTTGGGTATTAGAACTATAATCTACAAATGGATGAGGAAGTTTATCAAAATCACCGCCATTGCCGTATGCGGGATGGTCTGGGGCTTGATATGCTGATATTATCTCTTTCGTATCCTTATCAACAAGCAAGAATATCCACATATCTTCGCCCGACGCAGTTATGTAGCGTTGTTTAGCGTAAAGAGTCGCTCCAGTATTAGTATAAACAGATAGCATTGTTGTATAGGTCTGGGGAGTTACTGGGAGTTGATTATCCCAGCCTAATAAAAAATAAACGCCATTTTGGCTAGTCCCAGACTGTTTTATTTGAGGGAAAAACCCGTATTCTCCCCCGGGTAATATTAGTCCTACAAATGTAGGGAACGACGAAGCAGATACCTCTCCCGTCGCTGTTTTTAGTTTGGCTTGAGAAATCGTTCCATCGCCAACCGTAATTCCGGTTAGGTTAGCCCCGCTGCCATAATAAGCCGTGGCATTAACATTGCCGTTGACG
>JBBTUZ010000100.1:0-4287 GCA_038063495.1 Patescibacteria group bacterium
AGGCATCAGAACGAGGGAGATTCAAAGATAAGATAATTTTGGACGAATCGTAAACCCGCATGACATTTTCTATATTTCAGCAAATCCGATAGTAGCGTAGACGGAAAAACGGCTTAAAATAAAGAGAATCCCTGTGGTCGGTTATTGAAAAAACAAAAGTGCCATGGAAAATGAAACAAGAGAAAGAGCGTCTGCCGTAATAATAAAAGACAATAAGATTTTGCTTATGAAAAGAGTAAAACCAAATCTTGAGTATTTTGTTTTTCCCGGCGGCGGGGTTGAAAAAAATGAAAGTCTGGACGATACGTTAAAAAGGGAAGTCAAAGAAGAATTAAGTTTGGATATTAAAAAATGGCGTTTGCTTTTTAATTTAGAAAATCAATTTAAGGATTCTTACAACAATATGCACCTCGGCAATCAAAAAGAATATTATTTCACGATTGAAGAATTCACAGGGACGCCGGAATTAGGCGGCCCGGAGAAAGAAAAGATGAACGAACAAAATCAGTATTATTTAGAATGGATAGATTTGACGAAAATCGGGAAAATGGAAAATTTATACCCCAAAGAGGCTGTTATTAATTTGTTGAACTCATTGGGACAATAGGAAGTAAGAAAATAAAAAAGGCCAGGCGTTGAGCAAACACACCTGGCCCGACACCTTGGTCATGCCAAGGGTCATATTGGGGAAGACACCCTCCTGAAGAATCTTCCTGAAAAACGGATCTCCTGATTGGGCTTGGTTTCTTGAACAATTATTCGCGAATCAAGAGACAATCCTCAAGCATATGCGCGAGGAAAGCGAATATCTGAAAACCGCGGTTGAATCTCAAAACAAAAAAACCATGTGACAAAAAATGCGATAGAAAAGCAAATAATGTTAAAATAAAATTAAGCAAATTCTGAAACAGCCAATAAAACGACTAAAAAATATTTTGCGGCGCTATGGGAAATAACAAGCCAAAAGTTTATAAACAATTGATGGATGTCGGCGGCGCTTTTGTCGGATTATTATTTTTGGCGCCTTTCGCCCCTTTTATTATTTTAGCGATTAAATTAGAAAGCCCGGGCCCGGCGATTATCAAATTGGAAAGAGTCAGCCAAGGCAGAGTAATTAAAGTTTATAAATTTCGCTCTATGATTAAAGACGCTCAAAAACTGAAACCGACTTTGGCAAGCCTAAACGAACGGCGAGACGGATCGTTTTTTAAAATTAAAAACGACCCCCGAATTACAAAAACAGGACGGTTGCTCCGAAAATTCCGGCTTGACGAATTCCCCCAATTAATCAATGTCTTAAAAGGGGAGCTTTCTTTGGTCGGCCCCAGGCCCCATGAACCCGGCGAAGTAGCCGCTTATCCTCCGGAATTCAAAAAGTTGATTTTTGCCAAAGCTGGCGTCACTGGCCTCTCTCAAATAAACGGGGCTTCCAGTCTTCCCTATCTCAAAGAATTAATTATGGACAGTTATTATTTAAAAAATCAATCTTTTTGGCTGGATTCAAAAATTATTGTTAAAACTATTCTTGTTTTATTTTTTGACCCGACCGCGGTTTAAAATTTAAGAACGATAGCCTATAATCAATTAGATGCGGGTAGCTATCGTTCATGATTATCTTAATCAATGCGGGGGAGCGGAAAAAGTGCTGGCAGTCTTAGCGGAAATTTTCCCTCAAGCGCCGATTTACACTCTTTTTTACGATGAAAAGAAAACCCGAGGCTATTTTGCCAATCGGGTAAAAAAAACCAGTTTTTTGGATTTTAAAATCGTCAAAAATCATCATCGGTTTTTCATTCCTTTATTGCCCCTGGCCAGCAACAGCCTGAAACTTGACCGCTCATATGATTTGGTTATTTCTTCAAGCGCCGGTTATGCCAAAGGTTTTAATTTCAAAAACGCCTTCCATATTTGTTATTGCCACACGCCGCTTCGCTATGCTTGGGAAAAAAAATACTTAGAGGGTTTGGATTTATTTCGCATTCCATCATTAAAGACGCTGGCCAAACCAATTCGCGCCGCTTTAAGGCATTGGGACAAAAAAACTAGCCAACGAGTCAATCTTTTTATCGCTAATTCTTCTTTCACGGCCCAAAAAATTAAAAATTTTTACCAGCGCGATTCGGAAATTATTTATCCGCCGGTTGATTTGAAAAAATTCTATCCCGAACCCCGCAAAAAAACTGATGGCTATTTTTTAACGGTCGGCCGGCTGATTCACTATAAACGCTTTGACCTGGTCATTGAAGCCTTTAATCGTTTAAATCTTCCTTTAAAAATAGTCGGCGAAGGCCCGGAACTCCTAAAATTAAAAACGCTGGCCAAGTCTTCCCTAATAGAATTTATTCCCTTTGTTGAAAATTTAGACGGGCTTCGGAAAATTTATAGCCGAGCCCGCGCCCTAATTTTCCCCCAGATTGAAGACTTCGGCCTGGTAGCCGCCGAAGCTCAAGCCTGCGGTTTGCCGGTCATCGGCTATAACGCCGGCGGGCTTAAAGAAATCGTGGAAGAAGGCAAGACGGGCCTGCTCTTCAACGAACAAACACCGGAATCTTTAATAAAAGCGATTGAAGTGTTTAACAAAACGCGTTTTCCTCAAGCTAAAATTATTCAAAACGCCAAGCGATTTTCCCAGGACAACTTTAAATCAAAAATTCAAGAAATAATTCAAAAACATCTGCTAAACTTTGAATTATGAATGCCCATTTTAGCCAATCGCTAAAGAATGAATTTTCTGAAACCCAAACGGAAGCGCAGCTCCGACCGCGGTCGGAGCGTGAGCGGGTTGAAGAAAATTTATTCTTTGGCAATTGACGGCTTTATTTCGTAATTCAAACTACTAAAGTAAAAGAACGATCGTCCAAATACTTTATAAACGCAAATATGAAAATTCTAATTGATCTTCGGGTTTTGGCCCGACCCCAATTTTCAGGCATTACCGAGTACGCTAAATTTTTAATCAGCCATCTGTTGTCGGTTGACCAAAAAAACGAATACCTGCTTTTTTACAACGGCTACCGCAAAGTTCCTTTGCCGGCTGATTGGCTTAACAAACCTCAAGTTAAAGTAATCAACTCTTCAATTCCCAACCGTTTTTTGAGCTTTAGCAATAAAATTTTTAATCTGCCAAAAATTGATAAAAAGATAAAGGCTGATGTTTTTTTCAGTCCCCATTTTAATATCTTATCGCTGGCAAATCCTTCAAAAAGAGTCTTCACTTTCCACGACCTTTCATTTATTCATTATCCGAATTTTTTTTCTAATCGCGATAAATTTTGGCACTGGCTCCAAGATTACAAACGCCAAGTCAAAACCGCCGGCCAGCTTATCGCCGTTTCCGATTTTACCCGCCAAGACCTCATTGATAATTTATCGGTTAATCCGGAACAAATAACCAGGATTTATTCGGGAATCAATCCTTTTTATCGCGAGATTGCGGCCGACAATAAAGATTTAAAAGAATTTCAGAAAATTCGTCATTTGGAAAAACCGTTTTTATTTTATCTCGGAGTAATTGAACCCCGGAAAAATATTCCCGCCATCATCAGGGCTTTTAATATTCTAAAAAACAAAAAAGATTTTAAAAATTTACAGCTTGTTATCGCCGGCCCCAAGGGCTGGCTCTATGACAAAGTTTTTCAAGAAGCTAAAAACTCCAAATTCCGGGAAGAAATTATTTTTTGGGGAGCGGCTACGCCCTCGGAAACTCTTTTTCTTTATAATTTAGCCGAGGTTTTTGTTTATCCCTCGTTCTTTGAAGGCTTCGGCTTTCCTCCTTTAGAAGCCCAGGCCTGCGGTCTTCCTGTCGTCACCAGCAATCGTTCTTCTTTGCCCGAAGTAATGGGGGATTCCGCTTTGATGGTTGACCCCTGGCGAATTGACGATCTGGCTTTTGCCCTGGAAAACATTCTAACCAGCCAGCATCTCCGAAAACGCCTTAAAAAAACCGGTTTTGAAAATCTCAAAAGATTTGACTGGAACGAAACTGCCCGAGAAACTATTAAGGTGTTTTCTAAAATAAATCAGTAATATTTTCTGCTATCGGTTATAATAAAAGAAATGAAAAATGCTCCTAAAAAAAATATTTCCCCGATTCTTGCCGACATCAAACACGCCCGGAAAACGCCTGTTTCTTTAATGACTAAACTCCGCGAACAGAATTCTCAACAAACTTTCTTTTTAGAAAATACCATCGGGAAAAAATATCGTAAAATTTTAGTTCAGCGACCGAATAGATTTTCTTTTCCCAAAACAATTTAAATCTCGAAAAAAGCCCTGTTCCTGATGGGA
>JBBTUZ010000101.1:0-6355 GCA_038063495.1 Patescibacteria group bacterium
TATAAAGAATTTAAATCGGTATCAATCGTCTGAAATTCTTTATTTAAATCGCCCAAATCAATGCTGTTTAATTCTTGGTCAATAACGGGAGTGGAATCTTCTTGGCTAATCGGCGCGGTTTGCTGAATAGCTTCGGGGGTCTCCGGCGCGATAGCTTTTTTTTGAACCTGCCAAAACCAAATCCCCAAAACAATCAGAACAATTACTGCTCCAATCACGAGAACATTGGGCTGTTTTTTGATTTTTGATTCAATTTTCGGTTCAATGCTTGGCCCTGTATTTTGTTCCATATTTTGTTCCATATTTTTGTATTATTATTGAGCTGACGGAGTTGTTGTTTCCGCCTCTATTTCCAATTCGTTGACTTTTGGAATCTGGGCTAAAATAGTAGCCGCTTTGCGAACCGCTTCTCGGGCAGTTTTTACGGTTTCCTGAACACCGGCTAAATCATCGTGAAGAGCCTGGCGAATTTTGCCGACATCAATTTTCAAAGTGTTTTCGGCGTCAATAACCAGAGCGTAAACTTTTCCGGCTTGATTGGTAATCGCGGTTCGGCTGGCTGAAATAGCGCTGGTCGCTTCGGTGATAGCGGTTTTGACCGCGGCGATATCAACGCCATTGGCTTCCGCTTTGGCGGCTCGGCCAGAGATTCTCTCCAGAACTTTTTCTAATTTTTCCAAAACAGCTGAAAAGTGATCCAAGCGGCGCTTGTTTAATTCATTAACCTGATTGTAAACTCTTTCAACAACTTGCTTTTTGCGCTCGTCTTTGATTTTAACCAAACGCTCTTTTAATTCTACTTTTCTGGTTTCAATTTTGGATTTTACTTCTTCTCTCTTGGCTTCAACTTTATTTTTAAACTCTTCTTTTCTGGTTTCCAGTAAATTCTTCGCTTCAATTCTTTTCGCTTCAAATTCCTTTTTTATCGTCTCTCTGTTTTGCTTAACTTCTTCCCGGGCATTCTGTCTTACTTCTTTCACTTCTTCCCGAACGCCCTGCCTCGCTTCCTTCGCTTCTTCCCGAACACCTTGTTTTAATCCTTTTGTTTCTTCTCTGGCATCTTGCCGACTTTCCTTAATCTGCTGACGCGCGTCTTGACGAACATCCTTTATTCCTGTTTGCGCCGTTGCCAAACTGAACAATCCGATTATCGCCATCGTAGAAACAATTAAAGAAATAGTGATTTTTTTCATAATATAATTAACCTCCATTAAATTAATTCGACCTTTGCTTGATTATACAACAATTTAACATTACGCGACTCTCTTTATCCGTCAAATTCTTTAGTCGCGTTTCTATAAGAACAAAAATCGCAGTCCGGCGATGATTTCGGCAAGGTATCAGCCCGTAAGCAATCGCAAGCGCTTATAATTGCCTGCTCAACCCAGCCATCTTTCCCTTCATAAGGCAATATTTTAATATCAAATTCCAGCTTTCCGTCAAAAGCCTCTTTGTCTGTTTTGCCATTGCAATACACAAAATAGCCGATGTTGCTGACCTTAAAGCCGTTCTTCCGGAAAAGCCACTGGTAAATTTCCATTTGCCGCTTATAACCTATTTGCCAATCAGCGTCTAAACTCACTTCCTCGTCTTTGGAAGTAGCCTTGTAATCAACAATATTCAATTCCCCTCCGGAATTAACCCAAACATCATCTATGCCGCCGGTGATAAGTAAATTAGTTGCCGGATGCAAATATTGGATTCCGCCGCCTAAAGCGTCGCGCCATTCGTTCATTTTTTCATGCCGAAAAGGAATCAAATCCAAACCGTAAGTTTTCATCAAAGGGTGAGAAGAGCCGTTTTGACGATGAATATCAAATTCTTTCTTCAATAATTTATCCACCGCGGAATTTAAACTGAAAGGAAAACCCGGCGGCTGGGAAACCCCCAAACGCCTGTCAAGATAAAAACACTTTGGACAATTGAAAAATAAATGAATTTTACTTAGTCTTAACTTGTAGGGATTTTTTGACTGCGGTTGATATAGATTCCGCGTTCTTTTAGGGCTATAAAATCTGGACATAAACTTTTTCAATTATTACCGGAGTTAATGGCTTGTCGTTGGAATCCGTTTTTAGATTTCCTATTTTATCAACCACTTCCTGGCCTGCCGCGACTTTCCCGAAAATCGTGTAATTATGCGGCAAGGGATAATTTTCAAGCATTATAAAAAATTGACTGCCATTTGTGTTTGGGCCGGAGTTAGCCATGGCCGCCACGCCTTTTTGGTAGCCGGCTTTAGCTGATTCCGTTTCGGGATTTAATTCGTCCTCAAATTTATATCCCGGTCCGCCCGTGCCGTTGCCATTCGGATCTCCTCCCTGAATCATAAATCCCTTAATGACGCGATGAAAAGTTAAACCGTCATAAAATCCTTTATCCGCCAAAGCAATAAAATTCGCGACTGTTTTAGGCGCGTCCGCGTCATAAGTTTCAAACTTGATTTCGCCAAGATTGGTTTTGATAATAATTAATTGTTTCATATTTTGAACAGCGGAATTTTCTATTTTAACCGACTTAGCGGCAGGACATGAACTCCATAATCCCCGCCCGGCTTCTTTTGCTTCCCGCTGGGCTTTAATAAACTGGTCTTGATATTTTACATCAGGCGGAGAGGAATAAGAATAGCTAAACCCCTGCTTAACCAATTCCAGATTTATAAAAGCACCGTCAATCCAAACATAGCGCAAAAGCCGATTATATTTATCCCTGTCTGTTATGTCTTTTTCCAACCGCGCCATTTTGCCTTCAACTAATTCCTCGTTTTTTTTAGACGCTTCCGCGCCAAAACATTCTATGGATTTCCGCGGGTCAACCGTCTCTGGCGTATCCATCCCAATATATCTAACTATCTCTCCACCCTCTATTTCAATGGTGTCGCCGTCAATAACGCGAATAATTTTAACGGGGTTAATTAAATTACCGTCGGTTTTGTTTTCCGAAATATTTTTTTTAGCCGTCTTCGCCGTGGAGTCATTAGCCGGCTCCGCGTTATTTTGCTTAAATCCGTTTCCAACCGCAAGACTAATAAATAGCGTCAAGACTATTCCTCCAACAATCAAAATTTTTTTCTGATTATTTTTATTCATCGCCTAATTCTTCTTCTAGGTCGGTTTTTACTTTTTCAAACTCATTTTCTAATTCCTTGAGTTGTTTTTTGCTTTCCTTGATGAGACTAGCCCCTTCTTTCACTTTTTCCAGCCCCGTTTCCACATCAACTTCTTCCTGCTGGTCAAACCAGCTCACGATATCTTTCAATTTTTTTAACGAATCTCTTAAAGTATTTTTTGTCATTTTTTATTTAATATTAATCAATATCCTTGACCACGGATTTTAAATTGCCGTCAGAAATCTTGATATCAAGATTTTCTCCCACTTTGACCTGATTAACGGTTTTGACCACCTTCCCCGAAACAGAAACAATGCTGTAGCCCAGTTTAAGCTGGCGAGCCGGGTCAAAAACCTGCAGCTGCTTTTCTATATCATCTAATATTTTACCGTTATTTTCAAATCCTCTTTTAAAACCGTCCAAGAGAGATTTAGAAAATAAAAACAATGTTTTTCTTTTATCTTTTATCTCATAAGCGATTTTGGATAAATTATTTCTGACGGTATGTCGCAATTTTTCAAAAACTTGAAAAATATTGCTAAAAAATCTTGCTAAATTCATAGAAAACAATTCCAGGCGGCGCGCCGTCAAGTCAAGCGCTTCTTTGTATTGATAAACCAAATCTTTTTCAATAACCGAAATGTCGTTCGCGATTTTCTCCCACGATTTATTAAGGAGAACGGCGACCGCGGTGGGGGTGGAAACCGCCCGGTCAACGGCTAACGACACAAGCGGAATATCTTTATCGTGGCCAATGCCGCAAATTACCGGAATTTTAAAATCCGCTATTTTCCGAACCAGCGTTTCATTGTTAAACGCCTGTAAGCTTTCCAGGCTTCCCCCGCCTCTGATGATAACCAAAACATCAATGTCTTTGCCGTCAAAATATTTAATGGCCGAGAGTAGGCTCCGCGCGGCAACTTGGCCCTCAACTCGTGAATTCACAAAACTGATACGATAACCGTATTTGCCAAGATTGTTCAGAAAGTCGTGGATAACCGCGCCTGTTTCCGAAGTAATCAAGCCGATTTTCCGCGGAAATTCCGGAATTGGCTTTTTTCTTTCGGCCGAAAATAACCCTTCCTTCTCCAATTTTTGTTTTAATTCATTATAGGCTTTTTTGAGAGCGCCTTCTCCGACAAGCTCTATTATTGAAACTTTTAAATTAAACCGCCCGGTCAGCGCGTAAACTTCCGGGAAACCGCCCACAATAACTTCCATGCCAATTTCCAAAGCAATGCCGCACAACTCATAATTATTTTTCCACATAAAACAGGAAAGGACACTGCCGTCGTTTTTGTCTTTTAAAGAAAAAAACAGATAGCCGTCTCTGATGTCCAAACTGCTAACTTCCCCCTGAACCCGCGCTTCATATTTTCTAAATTCCATATTAAGAAAATTCAAATAAGCGCTTATCGTGTATGGCTTTTCGTTTTTGCCATTCGCTTCTTGGGCATTGCTTTCAACAACCCCGTCGGAGCTAGCGAACATCCGTATTTGCGTCCCATTTTTATTAGAGGCAACTGCCGAACCCCCATTGACCAACGCTAATATGCTTAAACCATATTTATTAAATTTTCTTTCTTTAATCCCTTTAATGGACATCAATTCCTTTTTTGTCTTTGGCTCGAGCGAGGCGATTGTTTCAAGAGCGGCATTTGGCAACACGCGAAAAAGGTCAACGCCTTCCCGTCGCGCTTCATCTATCCTCCAATCTTTTAATTTTTTCAATAAATCATTATTCATAACGACAAATGGAATTAAAAATTGCGAAACACTTATCCGCTCGCGGGGTTTGCTTCAGAAAATTATCTTTCAGAAACAGAATAATTTTGTTCCAGCGACAAAATTTTCTTCGCCCTCGCCCCGACGGCAGCCGACTGCAGTCGGCTGACCAAGCCCGTCGGGGCTGCGGGATGTTCTTCAAGACAATTTTCTGAAGCAAATCCCCCGCGCTTCCGTTGAGATTTCGGAAAAATCTTTTTGTCCGCTATTCGCGGCAGAATTTTGTAATTCAAAGTGATTAAAAGTATTTTCCCCCTTCGCAATCGGCAATAAAATCTTCATTCATTTTTACGAGTTTAAACAGCGGGATTTTGGCAAATTTTATTTCGGTTTCTTTTGAGGCCAGCTGAAAAAATTTATCTTTAATCAGAACCCCCGGATGAACCTGAAACGCGCGTTCGTTCCAGCCAAGAAGATAAAGGCCAGACAACCGGCTAACCCGCGAAAGAGCGACATAGCCCTGCCCGAATTCAAAAACAGCCGAAAGGTCCATCACCGCCGCCTCCAAGCTCATCCCCTGACTTTTGTGAACCGTTATCGCCCAAGCCAAACGAAGCGGCAGCTGGGTAATTTTCGCCCGCGCTTTATTGTCTTCCTCTATCGTCCAATCCATTGGCTTGACTGAAATCCGCCGGCCATTTCGCGTTCTGACAATGGGATAACCGCTTGCTTTATCAAACCCCACAACCGCGCCGAGCGTGCCATTGGCAAATCCGCTATTGGGATTATTTTTCGTAAACATCACCGCCGCGCCGACTTTGAGAGAAAGCGTTTCCGGCGAAAGGCAACCCCTTTTCAGCGCGGCCGCGAGCGCGTCGGGGCCCTGCGAAAACATAAAAAATGTTTCTGACTTGCCCGAAAGCTGGGCGAGCATTTCATCATTGACGCGATTAACATCAATGTTGTGAGAAAAAAATTTCGGCACGCCGGTTGGCGCGGAGAGATATTCTATTTTTCGCGTTTCAATATGACGCAAATGATTAGCATCAAAAATATTGCGCCGAATTGACGATAATATTTCCAGAAAATTGCTGTCATCCTGCCGATACTGCTCGGTCAAATAACAAATAGTCGGATTTAACTTCGCCCAAGAAGGAGAATCATAAGCGAAAAAAGCCGGCAATTCTTCAATCAGCTTGGCTTGGCTATCGCCGTCTTCCGCCCTTCTAACAATCGGCGGGAGCTGGAAAAAATCGCCGACAAGGACTACCTGCGCCCCGCCAAACGGTTTCGGCTCTTGTTTGATTT
The DNA here is from genome assembly GCA_038063495.1 of Patescibacteria group bacterium. Lineage (GTDB taxonomy): Bacteria > Patescibacteriota > Minisyncoccia > UBA6257 > MFKM01 > MFKM01. The sequence continues at coordinate 6,143 of JBBTUZ010000101.1, forward strand.
CACGGCAAACAACATCAATCATAGAAAGCATTCCGGGGAGCAACATTGATATTTCATCTATAATCAAAACTTTGGCATTACGAACGCGCTTCGCTATGTATTTATTTAAAACGATTTTATTAAGATCGTGCTTATCCAGTTTTGTTTTAATCCCTATGCCGCTCCAAGAGTGAATAGTCGTCCCGCCGATATGCGTGGCCGCGATGCCGGTGG
>JBBTUZ010000102.1:0-5628 GCA_038063495.1 Patescibacteria group bacterium
TTTTTTCAGTAAAACCGCCGCTGATAATTTCCGCCAGTTTTGGAGTCATTTGGAAAATCTCAAAAATAGCCACCCGGCCGACAATACCTTTGTTTTGGCAAGCCTTACAACCTTGTCCGTGATAAATTTCGTAAGGTTCCTTGAATTTTAGACTGGCTTTAACTTTTTCGGCTAAACTTTCTAATTCTTTTTTAATGATAGCTTGAAGCTCAACGGACGCTTTTTCCGCTTTTTTGCATTCCGGACAAATCCGGGAAATTAATCTCTGGGCTAACATTAAATTTAAAGAGGAAGGCAAAAGAAAAGGTTCCGCCTTAAGGTCTATCAATCTGGGAATAACGCCAACGGCATTATTGGTGTGTAGAGTGGAAAGAACGATATGGCCGGTCAAAGCCGCTTGAATCGCCAAACTGGCGGTTTCTTTATCCCGAATTTCTCCAACCATAATAATGTCGGGATCTTGGCGAACAATCTGGCGAAGGCCGGAAGCAAAATCATAATTAATTTCCGGACGAACCTGGGATTGATTTAGACCGTCAATAAAATATTCAACCGGATCTTCCAAGCTTACGATATTGACATCTTCCTTGTTTAATTCCTGCATAATGCCGTATAAGGTGGTGGTTTTGCCCGAACCTGTTGGCCCAGTGATTAAAATCATCCCGTAAGGTTTTTTAATTCCTTCTTTGACGACTTCCAAGCTGTTGCCAATCAAGCCCAACTCTCCCAACCCTTTCAAGCCGACGGAGGGGTCAAGAATACGGATGGCCACTTTTTCTCCGGTCGGCGTGGGAAAAGTGGAAACCCGATAATCAATTTCTTTGCCGTAAACAATGGAACGAAAACGGCCGTCTTGGGGAACTCGGGTTTCGTCAATTTTGAGATTGGATAAAACTTTTACCCGAGAAATAATCGGCTGGTGAAGCTGTAAAGGCATTGAACTAATTTCTTTAAGAGCGCCGTCAATTCGAAAACGGATTCTTAAACGCGACCGCTGGGGTTCAATATGAACATCCGAGGCTTTCATTTCTATCGCCTTTTTTAAAGTTGAGGCGACAATCTTAATAATCGGCGCTTCTTCAGAAACCGAGACGCTTTCTTCCAGGCCAATGATTTTTTGACCGGCTGTTTCTTCCGGCCGAAGATTGATGGATTTAATGGCGGCCTGGACTTCGTTTTGGTAAGGAGAATAGCGCCGCCAAATATATTCCAAATCCGAAGGCGTGACCAAATAAACGCCGAGACTAATTCTTTCCTGTTTGGCAATAAATTTCAGCGCTTCTTGAGCTTTAGTGTCGTCGGGCCGGAGCATTCCCACCACCAGCATTTCTGAAGTTTTTTGAAGAGGAAAAACTTTATAAACACGGGAAGTGTTTTCGGGAATGATTTTCAACAGCTCATCGCTGATTTCTTCAAGATTGAATTTTTTATAAGGAACGCCGATAATTTGGCTTTTTATTTTGGCTATTTCCGTTTCATCAACCAAATGACGGTCGTAAAGCAAACTTTCCGGCGATTTTTTTGACAACCGAGCATCGCGAATAATTTTTTCGCTTGCCTCCTGGGTTAGCAAATTTTTCTTGACTAATTCTTGAAAAAAAGATTGATCGTCCATTTAAAAAAATTTAGAAAGGTGAAAAAGGATTGGGCCTTCCCGGACCGCTGGTGGCGGTGGGCAAAATACTGTATGGACGCAGGTTTTTAAAGACTTCGCTGTTTGAAACACTAGCCGGGTCAAATTTGGCTTTTGAAAGCTGCTGGGTCTGCCGAAGGGGAGCCGGAATAACCGCTTCTATTAAAATTGGTTTTTTGAAAAAAAGAAAATAAATCCCGAAAAAGAAAATAGCAATAACAATAATAACACCGATAATGGTTCCCCAATTTTTTGGCGGTTTTGGTTCTTCAACAATAATGGCCATGTTTTTTTAATTACTAATTACTTTGATAATAACTGTCGACCACGATTTCACCAAGATACAAATTTTGCCCCGATTGACCGGCGCGGTTTATTTTGAAAGTTGCCAAGTCCGTCAAGCGAACATTGGTTTCAATCGCCTGGAAAAAAGCTCTCATGGCTTCATATGAGCCCAAAAGTTTCAATTTAAATCTGTCAGTTCCAATTCCTTTCGCCAATCCAATATCAGAAACAGCCGGTTTAATGGCTAAATAGTTGATGCCGACAGATTGAATGCTTAAACCGCTGGCTTGAGCGATGGCTTGGTATTGGCTTAGGGCTTGGGGCACGCTTTCGGTGGTCGGCAAAACCAAAGAAATCTGTTCCTGGAATTTAGCGATATTTTGGTCTTGAAGCTGGCTAATAAGATTCTGGACCTGGCTGACGGCGTGATTTTGTTCTTCTAATAAATTATTTCGGGCTTGAATTTCACCGCGTAAATTTTGAATGCTAGAATAAGCCGGTTTTATCAATTCAACATAAATAACCGCGACAGCGATCAGCAACAAAGCCGATATCATAATGCTTAAAATTCTTTTGGTGGAAGCTCGCATAAATTTAGAAAATAAAAATTAGAATTTTAATAATTCCGGTTTAAAAATTATTTGAACTGTAAAACCGACGCCTTTATCCGCGATTCGGGATTCTTCTAAAATCACTTTTTTTATTTCCGGAATTTGTTCAAAAACAACTAATTGCTGAACTAAATTGTCATATGACCGAGCAACGCCTTCCAACCGCAGAAAATGTTCGGGCACCGACAAATTCGCTCCTTCATAATAAACTCCCTGATTGGTATTTTTTTCTAAAAAAGTATAAATGTTTGAACCCTTGATATGATTATTCAAAAGAGTTTGAATGTTTACCAATTGAGAATAAAATTTAATGAAATTTTCTCTGTCGGTTTCGCTGATAGCGCCTCCGATTTCCGCGACTTTCTTATCAAGCGACTGCCGCTCGGTTTCAAGATAGGGCTGATAGCCAAAAATCATTCCAAAATAAACCAAGGTAATCAGCGCGAAAATAATAATGGAGAAAAGAAGCAATCGCCAAGGCCAGCCAACCGGCAGTTTTTCCGGTCCTAAAAATTGTTCAGCGACATTTTTGCTGTATTGGGGCATTTTTTATAAAATATTTTAAATTTTTTGAATAAATCCTTTTATCCCTAATCCGATAGCTACCGCTAAACTGGTTCCTAATTCATTAACCACCGGTTCAAGCTGTGGCGGATAAGAAATTTTACTGAAAGGCGCTCCTTTGACAGTCGGCAATTCCAAACGCTTGGTGAAGTAATCTTCAATGCCTAATAAATTCGCTCCCCCGCCGGCCAAAATCACTCTTTCAATTTTCCCTTGACATTCTTTTTCGTAAGCATCTCTTACTCGCCTTACTTCTTCTATTATAACATCTAAGAAAGGAATCATCAGTGTTGATAACTCATACTCGCCTCCAGTGCCCAAAAGACCGCGCCTCTTCTTTAATTCTTCAGCTCTTCTGATGTCAATATTAGTGCTGGAAGCAATGGCTTGAGTTAACGACCCGCTGGCAAAATCAGTCCGGCCGTTATATTTCCAAAAACCCTGGTCAACAATCGCGATATTGGTGGAGCGGCCGCCGATATCCGCCATAATAGTCGGCGTTGGATCGCTTCCGACCAAAGCCCTGGCCAAACTGAAACTTTCTATTTCTAAAGCGACCAGTTTTAAACCGGCGGCCTTAAAAATAGACCGATAAGACTTAATGCGTTCATTGGGCACCGAGATCAAAAGAATTTGCTGTTTTTTAGTTCCTTCTTCGTCCTCCCTTTCTCCGACTTTCAGCCAATCAATAGTTACTTCGGAAACCGGAAGCGGAATATATTGCCGAGCTTGAAACACTACGGCTTTGGCCGTATCTTCAGCCGGCATCATCGGCAATTCTAAAAGAGTGATGAAAGCGGCAAAAGACGGCAACGAGGCAACGACTCTGTCGGTTTTCGGTTTTAATTGAGAAATTAAAAATTTTAAAAGTTTAACGGCGTCTTTTTCTAGAATTTTCAGCGAGCTTGTCTGAATGGCGTCGTTTAATCTTTCCAAATAACCGTAAGTTTCCAGCCAACCATAATTCCGCAGTTTCGGTTTTTTATCCGCGTTGGTTATTTCAACCATTTTAATTGAGTTCGTCCCGATATCAACGCCTAAAAAACTTTTTTGTTTGAAAAAAAACATATTATAATTACCATTATAGCAAAAAATGGAAGAAAAGACATTAAAATTTTGGGGATTCGTTTTGGATTTAATTTTTCCGCCGGTTTGTTTGGTTTGCCGGAAAAGATTACCATCAAATGAATCCCGGCCAAACTTGTCTGAGAAAATATCCCGCAGCCCCGACGGGCTTGGTTCCCGACGAAGTCGGGACCGTCGGGGCGAGGGAAAAGAAAATTTTGCCGCTGGAACAAAATTATTCTGGTTTTCGAAGGCAAGTTTGGCCGGGATCTGTCTATATTGTTTTCAAAAAATTAAAATCAATACCGCGACTTTCTGTCCGGTTTGTTCCCGCCGCCTGCCAAACAATAAGAAAACTTGCCACCAGGATTCCCCTTTTATTTTAGCCGCGGCCGGCTTTTACGGCGACAAAGCTCTTGATTCGCTCATTGCTCTGCTGAAATACCAAAAAATTAAACAAGCGGCCATTCCTTTAGGAGAAATTTTAACCCGATATCTAATTAAAAATTTAGCTTTAGACATTAAAGATTTCGTGCTCGTTCCCATTCCCCTTCATTGGCGAAAAGAAAAACAGCGGGGATTCAATCAAGCTCATTTAATTGCCGACCAATTCGCTAAAAATACCGGCCTGGTTACGGCTAAAAATATTCTTAAAAGAATGAAAAATACCGCTTCCCAGGTGGAATTAAAAGATAAAGAAAAAAGAGAAATTAATGTAAGGGGTTGTTTCGCGGTGGAAAAACCGGAATTGTTATTTCAAAAAAACGTCATTATTATTGATGACGTTTTTACGACTGGAGCCACTATGAAAGAAGCGGCTTCGGTAATTAAAAAAGCCGGCGCTAAAAAAATCATCGGCTTGGTGGTGGCTAAAACTTAAAAAGGGATTACTTTATTATTTTTATAATTTGAACCGGACAGGATTCAGCCGCGTCTTCATTGCACTCAAGGGATTTTATTTCCAATTCATCGTTGCCGGTTTTGGGATTGGTTTTGCCGCCTTTTATTTTCGCCAAGCCGTCGTCGGCGAGTTCCCAATATTTCGGGCAAAAAGAAACGCAGCTGCCGCAACCGATGCACTTTTTTCTTTCTAGAATAATTTTCATAAACTTCATTATAGCAAATTTCAACCGGCGGGACGCCTCTGGAAAAAATAATCGGTTGGATTTTTTTCTGTCATTTTTGTTGTTCTATTTTTATGGCTTTTACCGGACAAATGTCCTCCGCCTCTTTATTGCTTTTTAATTCTTCTTCCGAGATTATGATTTCTTTTGGCCTTACTTCAATCCCCTCCATAATCCAATTATCGCAAACAGACGCGCAGGCGCCGCAATTGATGCATGTTTCTTTATTGAAATTTATTTCAAATTTATTCATTTTTAATCTCTAAATTTCCAGAGTTTTGAATGTCTCTCAAACGGAGGCATGTTTTTTAAATCTAAAGTCTTGATTAATTTATCCATATTATTT
>JBBTUZ010000103.1:0-1916 GCA_038063495.1 Patescibacteria group bacterium
ATTGAAATTTTGTAATTTAGATTTATCGCAATGTTTAAAACCTTGTCTTTGACTTGATGCGTTATGGTATAATCTAAATATGAATAAAAAAACAATTATTATTGTAATCGCGGTCGTTTTATTAATCGGCTTGGGAATTGGGGGTTATTTTTACTGGAATAATTTAAAAAAAGCCCAAACAACAGTGGAAACCAAAGCTCCGGAAGAAACCAAAGACGCGGCGGAAGAAATAACCGAAAGCGCGACCAAGGGCGTTTTGCCGTCAATAGGAGCAAATCCTTTGGAAAATAAACCCGATGTTAATCCGGCTGACAAAGCCAATCCTTTTAAAAATATCAAAACTAATCCTTTTAAATAAATATGAAAACAAAACATCTGGTCAGTTTTATTATTCTAGGTTTTCTAATAATCGGTTCAGCTGTTTTAGCCGGTAAAATTCTAGCCCAAGAAACAACTGAAGCCGTAGATATCCAATATCCGGTTAAAGAACTGAATAATTGCCAAAACGAAACGGCTTGTAGGGCCTATTGCGATAAACCGGAAAATATAAAGGCTTGCGTGAATTTTGCCGAAAAAAATAATTTAATGCCTCCAGAAGAAATTGAGATGGCTAAAAAATTTATGGCCGCCGGAGCCAAAGGCCCGGGCGATTGTAATGGCAAAGATTCCTGTGAAGAATATTGTAATGACATCAGCCGAATAGATGAATGCGTTGCTTTTGCCGAAAAAAACAATCTGATGCCAGAGGAAGAACTAGCCGAGGCCAAAAAAGTCCAGACTGCCATCAAAAGAGGGGTTAAGCCGCCGCCCTGCGGAAACAAAAAACAGTGCGATGTTTACTGCAGCGAAGCCGATCATATGGAAGAATGTATTGCTTTCGGCGCGGCAGCGGGTTTTATCCAAGACAAAGAGCTTGAAGACGCTCAAAAAATGTTAGCGGCTATGAAAAGAGGGGTTAAGCCGCCGCCCTGTCGCGGTAAAAAAGCCTGCGATGAATACTGCTCTAGCCCGGACAACATAGAAATGTGCATGAATTTCGCCATAGAAGCCGGTTTTATGAATGAACAGGAAAAAGCCGAATCCCAAAAAATGCTTCAGGCTCTTAAAAAAGGAATTAAACCGCCGGCTTGCCGAGGCAAAGAAGAGTGCGATTCTTACTGCTCCCAAGACGATCATTTTGAAGAATGCTTCCAATTTGCCGAAGCGGCTGGCTTTATGTCCGCCGAAGAAGCAACTATGGCCCGTAAAACCGGCGGCAAGGGCCCGGGCAACTGTAAGGGCAGGGAAGAATGCGAAAATTTTTGTAATAATCCTCTTAATCAAGAAATCTGTTTCAATTTCGGCAAAGAACACGGCATGATTCCGGAAGAAGACCTAAAGAGGATGGAAGAAGGCAAACAGCAATTCAAAGAGGGTTTGACCCAAATGCCGCCGGAAGTTGCCGACTGTCTTAAATCCTTAATCGGAGAAGAAATATTTGAGAAGATTAAGAGCGGGGCGGCGATGCCTTCAAGAGAAATTGGCGACCAAATGAAAACTTGTTTTGAAAAAATGGGTCCCCCGTCTGGCATGGGAGAGCCAGGCGATAGAGATATGTCGCAACCAAGACAAGCAGGCCCAAGTGGCTGTAAAACCCCCGAAGAATGTAAAGTATACTGCGAATCCCACCCGGAAGAATGTCAAAAATTTCAGCCTGGTCCGGGCGTGATAAACCCCGGCAACCAAATGATGCCCCAGCAAGCCGGCCCTGGAGGATGTAAGGGCCCGGAAGAATGCAAGACATACTGCGAATCTCATCTTGATGAATGTAAAAATTTCGGCTCTGGCGGCGGTCAACAATTCGCGCCAAGCCCTATGCCTTCTGGCTATGAAGGCCAACCAGGAGGACAATTCCCGCCAACAGGCCCAGACGGCTG
>JBBTUZ010000104.1:0-1748 GCA_038063495.1 Patescibacteria group bacterium
AATAATCTCCAGAATAACCTGTTGGTGTATTTATTTTTAAGACCAGGGAAGAGTTGGCGGTATAAGCTTTCTTCGTCAAAAATAACGGGTTCGCAGCCCAAATTTTTGAAAGCCCTCGCGAAAGTATTGGTTAAACTATTTTTCTGATTTTCTCCGGTAATTAAAATTTTCATAAAAAATTAATCGCGTTTTAAAGCCGTTAAAATACCCTCAATATCTTTTTCAAAAGTATATTGTTTAATAATTCCCAAAGATTTTTCTCCAAAAGATTTTCTTTTTCCGGGATCATCTATCAAATCTTTAAGGCACGATGCCAAACTTCCCACGTCGCCAACCGGAAAAATGAATCCGTTATCGTTGTTTTTAACCAAATCCGGACCGCAGCCGACGACGTCGGAAACTATAATCGGCAAGCTAAAACACATCGCCTCATTGACAGCCAAGCCCCAAGTTTCTCCCGCCCCGGAGGGTAAAACAAGAACATCGGCCAAGGTGTAATATTTTGGCAATTCCGTTTGATTCTTAAAACCGGCAAAATAGACGTTTTTGAGATTATTATCTTTTACATATTTTTCAAGCTCCGGACGCAAAACGCCGTCGCCGACAAAAAGCAATGAAGAATTTAGAATATGGAATTTAGAATTTAGAAATTCATACGCTTTTAACAAATCCAGCGGCCGCTTTTTTTCTATCAATTTTCCCATAAAAAGAATAACGATTGCTTCTTCGTTAATTCCCAGCTCTTTTCTAAATTCGTATATTCGTTTTTTATTCGTATATTCGCGACTACTTTCCATAAATCTTTCATTATCAACGGCGTAAGGACAAAAAATAAGTTTATCTTCAGGCGCTCCGTAATACTTAAAAAATCCTTTATTTTCTTCGCCGATGTATAAAAAAGCGCTTATTCTTTTGAAAAGAAAACCTAAAATTATTTTTTTAATTTTTATTTTAAAATGGCTTTTAAGCGACTCTTGGTTCAGGGGGTTTTCGCCGTGAATAAAAACCGGGGTTTTTGTTAAAAAGGCGGTAAAAAAAGCCAACCAACTCGTTAAAGAATTCCAACCATATATTAAAATGGCATCGTAATTTTCTTTCCATATTTCTTTAATAATACCGGGATTTATTTCATAATCCCATTTTCCCGAACCGGGACGAAGTGAAAAATTTTTCAGAAATTCATAGCGGTAGCCGTCCAATAAAGGAATGTCCCATTTTATTTTTTGATTAAAACCGGAATCATAACTAGGTCCTTTAACTCCAAAATCCCAGCAAAAATAAACCCTTAAATCAATTTCCGGATGTCCGGCTATTTTTTTTAAAAATGGAGCCTGATATTGAATCGGATGAGGCGTTAAAACGGCTAATCTAAATTTTTTCATAATTAAATTTTAATTTTGCTAATCAAGCTATCGCACGCCTCAATTGCCTCTTCAACAGTAATCATCTCAACGCTCTTTTTTACGCAATTTTCCCGCCTGTAATCGCAATCTAAAAACTTATGATATTGGATTTTGTGCTGATTGCCATAAGGGAACCAGCGGCCGAAAACATCACGAATGCCAAAAAGCCCGACAACCGGCAAATTAACGGCGGCGGCTAAATGAATCGTTCCGGTGCTATTAGAAATTAAAAAAGAGCAATGCTTTAGCAACTCCAAAGTTTCTAAAATCTCCAGCTCCCCAGCCACTATTAAAACATTTTTCTCCTGAAGACAGGCTTTTGTATTTTCGGCTTCGGAAATATCA
>JBBTUZ010000105.1:0-2746 GCA_038063495.1 Patescibacteria group bacterium
CCCACTTTATACGTGGCTTCCACGACGGGCAGGGTGGGGATTGGGACGAGCACGCCGGGAAGTCTGTTGGATGTGGCGGGCGCGGTCCATTTGAGAGGTTTTAGCACCAGCACTGCGGGGTTGTATGTTGATGGGAGCGGTACTCTTGTTGTTGGTATCGGCACCACCACCCCTTCCTCTCTCCTGGAACTTTCCCAAGCCGCCTCAACAATCCTCACCCTGACTGTTTCCACATCTACCACTTCTTACGACCCTTATTTGGTTTTTCGCACCGGCGCCACTCCAGCCACTAAATTTGTTCTTGGCGTAGATTATTCCGACTCCAATAAATTTAAGATCGCGACTTCAACTATCGGAACGAATGATGTTTTTGTGATTGACCAGAGCGGCAATATCGGAATAGGAACAAGCAGCCCGGCCGCGTTGCTTCATCTTTTTGGCACTGCCAACGCCCTCCGTTTTTCTTATGACGCTTCCAATTACGCCACGCTTTCAGCGGCTGGCAACGGCGACCTGACAATCACCAATTCCACGACCACGGAATCAAGCGTCATTGTCGGCAACGGCACCGCCAGCCAGGATGTTTCCTTGAGATTTGACGGACAAGCTCAAGATTATTATTTGGGATTGGATAATTCGGACAGCGATAAATTTATGATTGGTCTCGGTTCGGCAATCGGCACCACTCCTTACCTGACTATTCTTTCCACCGGTCTTGTTGGCATCGGAACGACGACGCCGGCTTACGCGCTTCAAATAGCCGGCGATATCGTTCCGACCGCCAATAATTTATATTCTCTGGGAACCAGCACTTTGAAGTGGTCAAATATTTACGCGGCGTCAAGCACGGTCGGCGATTTAATTTTCGGCAATGATTTCAGGTTCGTTGAAGATTACGAAACCCCCCAGGCGTTGATATTGAAAAATCAGAACGGCGAAGAAGTAATGAGAGTGGATGAAAACGGGAATATGATTTTAATTGGAAGCATTAGTTCAAACTCAACGCAAGCGAGTTCGTTTCAGATTGGAGAGGCTGAATCTTCCGAAGGAGGCTCGTTTATTGAGAGGGTTAAAAATGCCTTGGTTTCGCTCGGGCTGGCTATTGAAAATGGCGTCGCTCGGCTCAAAGAATTGATTACCGATAAATTAACAGCCAAAACCGCCAGGATTGAAAAGTTGGAAATGATTGATAAAGCGACCGGCGAGACTTATTGCAGCTGGATTGAAAATGGCGAGTGGCAAAAAGCGAAAGGGGAATGTCAAGACGCGCAGACTGATGTCATTGATACTCCAATTGAACAAACTGTTTCAGACGAACCAGCCGTTTCAGACGAGCCAATTATTACAACCGAATTACAATCTGAATCTGAACCTGAATCTGCGCTAGAATCAGCGCCTGAATCTTTGCCCGTTGAAATTCCGTCAGGAGTGGAAGAGGAAGCGCCACAGCCAGAACCGGAGTCTCAACCATAACCGGAAATTATGATTTTTTTCAAAAAACGAAAAGTTATTTTTATCGCAGTCGCTTCGACGATTCTGTCGTTTATTATTTTCCTGATTGTCAGGGGCGGCGCGTCTTCTTCTTTTTTGGTTTCTATTTCAGACAAAACTTATAGACCGGGAACAAACAATATCGGGGACATTGTGGGTGTTTTCCCCGGCGATTGGGAATTTACCGAATCGGAACGCCAAGTGTTTAATATTGTTCCGGTTAATTTTTCCAAAGAAGAAATGGAGCAAATAATGCGGTCTTTGGCTCCCGCGGAAAAAGAGGTTTATCAGGTTGACGGCGAATTTATTGAAACAGAGCCTCTTGGCAAATTAAATGTGGAAATAATCAAGGTTTGGCAGGATACCGATGGACAATGGAAAGAAATCAAAGACTCTCCGAAATATAAATTTTCTCTCAAAGATTTAACGGCTGACGAAATTGATGATTTAAATTCCTTGTTTGTCAGCGTCAAAACCGAAGCGGCAAACAAAATTGGAGCGGTGATAACAACAAAATTAAAAAATAAAGAAAAGATTATTAAAGTAACCAAAGAAGCGACCTTGCTGGATGAAACATTATAAATTTATAATTTGTATTTTCGCTTTGTCGGCGGTTGGGTTGTCTGCCAATGCGTTGGCGGCCACGGAGTTTACAACCACTGTCAATACCGACGGTGGCGGGGATTATTCTTCTTTATCGCTTTGGGAGGCGGCGATTGATAGCGATTTAACGGCGGCCGGGACGAAAGTCATCGCTGGTAGTTTGACCAGAGGTTCGTTTTCAGACGGCGTGGCGGTAACCCAAACAACTTCCGGCGCGACGGCTACCATGCTTCACGACACGGCGACCCAAATGATGTTGATTTCCGTCACCGGCACCCCAAATTCAACCAATACTTGGTATCCCACGGCTGACGGAAACGACACTACCAACGCTTGGACGCCGACGGATGCCGGAGACAGCGTTATCGCGAAAGTCAATCTTTCGGGAACAGTGGCGGACACGACGGCGGTGACGATTGATGGCTGGACAGCGACTTCCACCAATTATATTTCAATTCAAGGAAATTATGTCCCTCCGATTTCCGGCTCTGTGTATTCCACTTCGTATTACAGATTGGAGTCAGGGGGGGGCATGACTATCAGTGAAGATTATGTATTTTTGGATAAAATACAGGTTCAGGTGACCGCTTCATCGGGATCAAGTCAACATGCTGTTAATTTTAACAATGGGAATAATAACAGAATATCCAAC
>JBBTUZ010000106.1:0-3007 GCA_038063495.1 Patescibacteria group bacterium
TTAAAAGTTTCAAAAGCGGTTTTAATTTTTTTGTCGGAAATTTTTAATTCTTTGGCTAACCGATAAACCAAGTAAGCGTTTTCTTTGTTTTTTTCGCCTAAAAGGGGGAAATCAATCTTCGCTAAAAATTTTCTGAATATTGGAGAAATTTTCTGACCGCTAAAAATATTTTTCTTGGTTTGTTTTTTTAGTTCTTCAAAGGCCTCCCGATATTCTTTTTTGTTTTTGAAACAATCGGGATGGTCAAAGTCAATGTTGGTAATTAAAAGATAATCCGGTTTCAAAAAAAGAAATTTTTTCTGATATTCATCGCCTTCGGCGACTAGCCAATTATTATTCCCCTGCCTGCCGGCAGGCAGGCCTTTTTTAAAGTTGCTTTGCCAATTATTAACGATGCCGCCGACAAATACCGTTGGTTTGTAGCCGGCAACATCTAAAAGATGACCCAGGAGAGCGGTCGTGGTCGTTTTCCCGTGGGAGCCGGCGACTACAATTTTATTTTTTCCATTGTTAAAAATTCCCGCCAAAACTTCCCCATAGCTTTTGAGAGGAATTTTAAGCTGAACGGCCTTTTTGATTTCGGGGTGATTTTCATTATAGGCCGAGGAGTAAATCACCAAATCAAGACCTGGCTTGATGTTTTCTGGCGAAAATAATTTTACCGGTATTTTTAGCCGTTTGAGAACAGCGTCGGTCGGGAATTCTTCTTTGCCGTCCGAGCCGGTTATTCTGGCCCCAGCCCAGAAAAAATACTGGGCTACAGCCGAAAGGCCGATTCCTTTAATTCCGATGAAATGAACTTTTTTATTAATCAATTGCATTGCTTTTAATTTTACTTTATAATTTTAAAAAGTCGAAACTTTTTCTTTCTTAATGAATATTTTAAATAATAATTATAACAATGATTATACCCCCTGTATTAGCAGGAGGTTTGGTGGTTGTGGGGTTGATCGCGGGTTATCTCGTCAGGCAATTCCTGGCTTTTCGCCAACTCGGTTCAACCGAAGTCAAAATTCGGGAGCAACTCAAAGCCGCCAAAACTCAAGCTGAAGAATCAATTTTAGCCGCCAAAGACAAAGCGGCCAATCTCTTGGAAGAGGCCCAGCAGGAAGAACGGAGTCGCAAGGCTCAATTTGAGCGTTTAGAAGAAAGACTGCTTAAAAAAGAAGATTTTTTGGACCAACGCGGTTTGGATATTGACGCGCGCGAAAAAAACATTGGAAAAGGGCTGGAGGAAATAAAGGAAGCGAAAACAAAAATTGATGAATTAGGCTTAAAAGCTATTGAAAAATTAGAAAAAATTTCTGGCCTTAATCATCAGCAAGCCAAAGAACAACTTCTCGGGAATTTAGAAAATATGCACGCCGCGGAATTAACCGGTTTATTGCAAAAATTTGAAAAAGAAAAAAGAGATGTGGCAGAAAAAAGGGCTTTGGAAGTAATTACGACCGCTCTTCAGCGCTACAGCCGTTCTCATGTCGCCGATTTAACAACTAGCGCGGTGATTCTTCCCAACGAGGAGCTTAAGGGTAAAATTATCGGTCGGGAAGGAAGAAATATCAGGGCTTTAGAGCGTTTAACGGGAGTTGAGGTGATTGTTGATGAAACGCCCGAGAGCATCACTATTTCTTCTTTTGATCCCCTGCGTCGCGAAATAGCCAAAATGGCTTTAGAAAAATTGATTCGCGATGGCCGCATCCAGCCGGTTAAAATTGAAGAAAAAGTTGAAGAAGCCAAGCAAGAGCTTGACCAGCGTATCAAGGAAATTGGGGAGGCCGCGGCCTATGAAGCGAGCATCCTTGATTTGCCCAAAGAAATTATTTTCCTTTTGGGGAAACTCAACTATCGGACTAGCTACGGCCAGAATGTTTTAATCCATTCAATTGAAATGGCTCATTTGGCGGGGATGATGGCTTCGGAATTAGGCGTTAATATAGAAGTGGCCAAGAAAGGAGCTTTGCTTCACGATATTGGCAAGGCCATTGACCATGAAGTTGAAGGCAATCACGTGGATTTAGGCAGAAAAATTCTTAAAAAATACGGTGTCAGCGAAGAAGTCGTTAAAGCGATGGAATCGCATCACGAGGATTATCCTTTTGCGACGCCCGAATCTTTTATCGTGGCGGCCGCCGATATTCTTTCTACGGCTCGTCCCGGCGCTCGGCGTGATACTTTGGAAAATTATTTACGGCGCTTGGAAGATTTAGAAAAATTAGTTTTGGGGTTTGAAGGCGTTAAAGTGGCTTACGCGGTTTCCGGCGGCCGAGAAATCAGGATTTTTGTGGTCCCGGAAAAAATTGACGATTTCGGAGCTTTGCGTTTGGCTCGCGATATCGCTGCCAAAATTCAGTCGGAATTAAAATATCCCGGCGAAATCAAAGTAAACGTCATCAGAGAAATCAGGGCGGTGGAATACGCCAGGTAGTTTAAGATTGTGTTTTATCAGTATTATGCTATACTTTTTAAGCTAAAGGTCGATAAGAAATAATTACTAAAAAAGCGAATATTTATATGAAAAAAGATGGTTTAGTGGAAGCAGTAATGAGCGCGGCTGGTTTAGAAACCAAGAAACAATCCCAAGAAGTGGTAGACGCTCTTTTTGATACTATCGTTAAAACTTTAGCTAAAGGCGAAGAAGTGAATATCACCGGATTTGGCGCTTTTCGAGTAGTCAAGCGGGCGGCTCGAATGGGAATTAATCCCAAGACCCAGGAAAAAATTCAAATCGCGGCATCAATTAAACCGAAATTTAAAGCAGGCAAGGTTTTCAAAGAAGCTGTTAAGTAAATTCTGGACAGATAATCAAAAACCCCGATTTTAATCGGGGTTTTTGATTTTTATTTATGAGTAGTTTCCTCACAAAACTACCCATTGCTAAATGAGCAACTTCTTTACGAAATTACTCATTTCAATAAAAATCTGATAAGCTTCTTTGATTTTATTCAAAGATTGACCCATCAGGCTTTTAATTGATAAAAATTGGTCTTCGGTTGAAATTGAAATACTG
>JBBTUZ010000107.1:0-12727 GCA_038063495.1 Patescibacteria group bacterium
ATTTACAAAAACGGCATCTATCTTTGCGGCGGCGGCAGTTTATTAAGAGGAATTGACGAATTTTTCCGGAAAGAAATCGCGGTCAATGTTCAAATCGTGGACGATCCTTTGGCTTGCTTGGTTCGGGGAACAGGTTTGATTGCCGAAAATTTTAATCAGTATCAAGATTCGCTGTTTTCATGATGCCCAAAAAATATATTTTATCTTTTATACTTTTAGCGGTTTTATTTGGGGTTTATTTTTATCAAAAAAATATATTTATCAGCCTAGATAAATTTAAAAATTATAATTCCGCCCTAACCGAATTGCGTTTGGAAAACCAGGGGTTGCGTCAAAATATTCAAGAACTGACAAATAAATTAAATCTTAATAGCCAGCCCTATCTTACCGCTCAGGTTTATTCACGCTATCCTTTTAATAATAATCAAAGCTTAATTATTGACGCCGGTTTTAAAGCCGGAGTAAAAGTCGGCTGGCCAGTTTTAACAGCCGAGCATTATCTTTTAGGGAAAATCATTAAAGTAAAAGCTGACACTAGCGAAGTTGAGACGGTTTTCTCGCCTAATTGGCGAAGCACGGTTAAAATAGGCCCTTTGGGCGCCGAAGCCCTTTTGGTGGGCGGCCGCCAGCCAAGACTGGAATTTATCTCAACTAACGCCAAAATAGATTTAGACAACGATGTTTTAAGCGTTTCCCCTGATTTGCCCCTGAATCTTTTTGTGGGTAAAGTCAGTGAAGTAATTTCTCAACCCGCCGCTTCTCTTTGGCAGGCAAAATTAAAAACCGATTATGACCCGAATCAATTAAGAAAAGTCTTTATTATCACCGACTATGAAGGATTTGATTAAAATGTTAATTTGGGTTTTTTTTATTATTTTGGCTTTTGTTTTACAAGCCAATCATTTTTTAAGCCTGGGAGGGATTAACCCTAATTTAATCTTATTGGTTATTTTTGGTGGCGTCATCGCGAAAAAAAAAATCCTAGAATTTTTGATATTAATTTCCGCGACTGTTTTGCTGTCAACTGTTTTCCTGCCTTATTGGTTGAAAGAAATTTTAATTTTGGGAAGTTTGGGTATTTTAGCATTATTGTTAAAAAAGCTTTTAACCGGCAACAATTTTTTTGATTTTTTAATTCTTATTTTACTGGGGACTTTGGGGTTCTATTCAATAATAAATTTTCGTTATTTATTCGCCAATCCACCGGCTATTGCCGCCGAACTGATTTACAATGTGATTTTAGGACTTATAACGATTTTTGTAGTTAAAATTTTTTTTTATGAAGAAGAGACGGGAATTAAATCTTGAAGATATTTTAGCCGACAAAGCGGCAGTGGAAGATTTGCTGGAAGTGCCGGTTAAGCCGGGCGTGTTCAAGATTTGTTTTTTGGTCATCGCCTTGATGGTTTTAATCAACGTCAGCCGTCTTTTTTCTTTGAATGTTCTTAAAGGAAATTTTTATCGTCAGCGCGCCCTAGCTAACATCAGCGAGGTTGCTGTTTCAAAAGCCGAAAGAGGAGTTATTCTTGACCGTTACGGCAAGCCTTTGGTGAAAAACAAGCCTATTTTTAATGCCGTCTTGGTGCCTTCGCAGTTGCCGAAAGAAGCAATAGAGAAGAAAGCGGCCATAACTAAAATTGCTAAAATTTTGGAATTAGAACCCGAAATTATTCAAAAAATTCTTAAAGAAACCGATCTGGAATTTACTAATAGAATTTTACTGGTTCGGGATTTGCCTCAAAATAAAGCTGTGGTTTCTCAAAGCGCGAATTTAACCGGTTTGCAAATAGAAAACGACTGGCAAAGAGATTATCAAAAATCAAAAGCCTTTAGCCATCTCCTGGGCTATATCGGCCTAGTCACCAAAAACGACCTCGTCGCCAATCATAATTTGGCGAGCAATGATTTAGTCGGCAAAAACGGTTTAGAAGCCTATTACGATAATCAATTAAGAGGAGAAAACGGGAAAACAGTCAGTTTTCAAAATGTCCAAGGAAAAATCTTGGCCGAAAATTCAACCAAACACCCCGAAGCGGGCCAGCCATTAAAAACTTTCATTGATGCCGATTTCCAAAATTATTTTTTTAATCGCTTGGATCAAGGCTTGAAAGAATTGGGCCGGGACACCGGAGTGGGCATAGCGATTGATCCTTCAAACGGCGAGGTTTTGGCCTTGGTCAGCTTGCCCGGCTTTGATAGCGCTAGAATCGCCGATTTTCTCAATCAATCCACGCAACCGCTTTTTAACCGCGCAATCTCCGGTCTTTACGCGCCGGGCTCAACCATCAAACCATTGGTGGCCGCCGCCGCTCTTAATGAAAAAATCATTGATGTTAAAAAAGAAATTTTTTCTGCCGGATACATTGAAATCCCCAATCCCTACAATCCCGACAAGCCAAGTATTTTTTTAGATTGGAGACCTCACGGCTGGGTTAATTTTTATTCTGCCCTAGCTCGTTCTTCTAATATTTATTTTTACGCTCTCGGCGGAGGCTGGGAAGACATCAAGGGCCTTGGCATCAATAAACTTAGAGATTATTGGCAGCGTTTTGGTTTGGGCAATTTGACCAATATTGATTTGACCGGCGAAAAAGAAGGATTTTTACCAGTGCTTTCTTCCAATTGGCGATTAGGCGATACTTATAACGCGACTATCGGCCAAGGCGATCTTTTAGTCACTCCTTTGCAGTTGGTCAATTACATTACGGCCATTGCCAATGGCGGGAAAATATACGAACCCCGGATAGCGAAAACCGAGCTTAAAACGCTAAAGGATATTACCAATTTAAAAGAGACTCTTTCCGAAGTGGAAAAAGGAATGATTGAAGCGACTCAACAGCCTTACGGCACCGCCTATCTTTTAAATGATTTATCTTTCGTGGTCGCCGCCAAAACCGGAACCGCTCAAACCAACTACAATACCAAAGCCAACGCTTTGTTTGTCGGCTACGGCCCAGTTTACCCCGTTAAAAATGGTATTTCTAACGGGGCCCCTCAACCCCAAATAGCTGTTTTAATTTTAGTTGAAAACGCCCGAGAAGGTAGCTTGAACGCCGTGCCTATAGCTAAAGATATTTTCAAATGGTATTATGATAACCGAATAAAAAAATAAATATTATGACCAACGTTTATTTAACCAAAGAACGGCTAGCCGAATTAAAAAAAGAGTTGGGCGATTTAAAGACTATCGCCCGAAGAGAAATAGCCGAGCGCCTGAAACAAGCCAAAGAATTAGGCGACCTCTCCGAAAATTCCGAATTCACTAGCGCCAAGGAAGCCCAATTATTAACAGAGTACCGAATTGGCCAGTTGGAAGATTTAATCAGAGAAGCCGCCATAATTAACAAACCGAGAAACAGCCAAACAATTGAAATCGGCTCTACTATCAAAGTTCAAAAAGGTAATCAGGTTTTTGATTACACTATCGTCGGCCCCCAAGATAGCCAGCCAGGCAAGGGCAAAATCTCTAACGAATCGCCTTTGGGCAAAGCTTTTCTGGGAAAAAAATCCGGCGAAACCGTTAAAGCGCAAACCCCGGTTGGCTTAACCGAATATAAAATCATAAAAATAGAATAGGCGTAAATCCAATATGTTAAACGACATCATTGAACAACGAAAAAAGAAATTGGCTAATTTAATTAAAGCCGGCTTAAACCCTTATCCCTCTTCGGTAAAACGAACAGCTTCTTTGACCGAAGTTTTGGAAAATTTCAATCGCTGGCAAAAAAGCGGGAAAAAATTATTTTTAGCTGGTCGGCTTCGGGCTTGGCGCGACCAAGGCAGGATAATTTTTGCCGACTTGGAAGATGAAACCGGAAAACTGCAATTGATTTTCAACGAAAAACAAACCAAGCAATTTGATTTAATGAAAGAAAACTCCGACATCGGAGATTTCATTGAAGTCCAGGGCAAGCTTTTGAAAACCAAAAGAGGAGAAAAAAGTTTAGCGGTCGGCCTCAGCCGAGTCATTAGCAAAAGTTTAAGGCCATTGCCAGCGGAATGGTTTGGCCTTAAAGACGCCGAAGAGCGTTTCCGCCGCCGTTATTTGGATTTAATTTTGAACCCCGAGGTTAAAATCAGAATTCAAAAACGTTCAGAAATCATAGCCTGCCTTCGCCAATTGCTTCAAGGTGAAGGATTTTCAGAAGTGGAGACACCCATTCTCCAACCCCTGCCCGGCGGCGCCAAAGCCAAGCCATTTAAAAGCCACTGGGAAGCCCTCAACGAAGATGTCTATTTGAGAATTGCCCCGGAATTATATCTTAAAAGATTATTGGTGGCTGGTTTTGAAAAAATTTTTGAGATTGGCAAAAATTTCCGCAATGAAGGAATAGACAAGGAACATTATCCCGAATTTACAATGCTTGAACTTTACTGGGCTTACGAGGACTATCAATCCCTAATGAAGTTTATCCAAAAAATCTTGTTAAAATTGATTAAAAGTCTAAAGTTAAAGTCAACGGTCTTTAATCGTCCTTGGCAGACTTTGACTTTCAATGAAGTCCTGAAAAAATTCATTGATCCCTCCCGACGAGGCCGTCTTGATAATTTAAATGCCGATGAAGCCGCCGAAATTTTCAAAAAAGAAATTTGCCCAAAACTTATCAATCCTACTTTTATCACCGATTATCCACTGGCCCTTTCTCCTTTGGCCAAATCTTGCCCTCAAGATGCCCAATTGGTTGAACGCTTCCAGCTGGTGGTTAACGGCTGGGAATTGATTAACGGTTATTCCGAATTGAATAACCCCGAAGAACAGCGCCGTCGGTTAGAAAAGCAGGAAGAAAAACACTTAGCCGGCGACGAGGAACTTTCTCGGGTAGATCAGGATTTTCTTGAAGCCATGGAATACGGAATGCCGCCGGCGACCGGCTTGGGAATAGGAATTGACAGGTTAGTGGCATTATTAACCGACAGTCATTCAATCAGGGAAATTATCACTTTTCCAATGTTAAAGGGAAAGGAGAATAGTAATTAGCCACTAGTCACTAGTAATTAGTAAATTATTCTATGTTAGACATAAAATTTATCAGAGATAATCCGGAATTAGTCAAAGAAGGAATTGCCAAAAAAAAAGCCGACCCTAAATTGGTTGATTCTTTTTTGCGGTTAGACGAAGAATGGCGAACAAAAGTGGCGGCTATTGATCAATTGCGTTCGGAACATAATTTGAACAACAATGAGCTGGCCAAACACCGAACCGATGATTTGATAAGCAAAGCCGAAATTCTCAAAAAACAATTAACCAGACTGGAAGAAGAAGAAAAGGACATTAAAGAACATCGTCAAGCCAAACTTAATTTAATACCCAATTTACCGCAGGCGGATGTTCCAATAGGAAAAGACGAAAACGAAAATCAGGTGATGAAAGAAGTGGGCGAAAAACCGAAATTTGATTTTGCGCCCAAGGATTATCTTTCGCTAGCCGAGAAGCTCGGTATTATTGACATCAAGCGAGCCGCCAAAGCTTCCGGCAGCCGTTTCGGCTACCTTCTGGGCACGGCCGCCCTTCTGGAATTCGCTCTGGTTAATTTCGCGCTAAAACGTCTTCTTGATGAAGATTATATTTCCAAAATAATCAAGAAAAATAATCTCAATATTTCCAACAAGGTCTTTACCCCGGTCATTCCGCCGGTTTTAATCAACCGGAAATCAATGTGGGGTATGGGTTATTTGGATCAAGGCGCCGATGAAATTTATCGTTTGGAGAAAGACGACCTTTATTTGGTCGGCACCGCGGAGCAATCTCTTGGGACAATGCACCAAGATGAAAATTTCAAAGAAAACGAATTGCCCAAGCGTTATGTCGGGTTTTCTACTTGCTTCCGCCGTGAAGCCGGTTCTTACGGCAAGGACACCAAGGGAATTTTACGGGTCCATCAGTTTGATAAGCTGGAAATGTTCAGTTTCACCGCTCCTGAAACTTCCGAAGAAGAACATAAATTATTTTTGGCGATTGAAGAAGCCCTAATGCAGGAGCTGGAAATTCCCTACCGGGTAATGAATATTTGCACCGGCGATCTGGGGGCGCCGGCCGCGGCAAAATTTGACATTGAAGCGTGGTTTCCGGGGGAAAATATTTACCGCGAGACTCATTCCACTTCCAACTGCACCGATTATCAGGCGCGAAGACTAAACATCCGTTATAAAGACAAAACAGGGACAGCGAATTTTGTCCACACCGTAAACGGCACGGTTTTTTCCCAACGCCCCATCCTCGCCATTATTGAGAATTACCAAACCAAGGAAAGCGGCATAAACATTCCCAAGGCGCTAGCTCCCTATTTTGAAAAATTAAAGTAGAGCAGGACTTCCGTCATTGCCTTTCAGAACCAGAATAATTTTGTTCTTGAACGACCCAATCCTGCCCTCGGCCCCCCCCTGCTAAACCATTACAAAAGATTGACAGATTAAGAAAATGGGTGTATAATGAATACTATCTAAAGTTGAGATGTTTATTGTGTCTAAGCTATAAAGAATAAACATCTTACTAGAGATGTTTGTTCTTTGAAATTCAAAAAGGAGGTGAATAAAAATGTTTAAACGTTTTGGTTATTTTTGGATAGGATTAATAGCGCTATTTATTTTATTAGCCATACATCTCGTTCTTAGCTATTGTATCGGGGGTTTAGTGGCTCATTCTTTTTATGGTAGGATGTTTGGGGGGAATCTGCTTATGGCCGTGGTTTATGCAGGATTTCTCTTTATAAGAGAATTAGCTAAAATTATCGGCGCTCTAATTTGTGGCGAAGATCCATACAAAATTTTTTAGTTGCCTAGAACAAAGTCACCTCCAAAGCCCGCACAAACAACGCGGGCTTTTTTATTTGTCGGATATTCATTCAACTTCCGATCGAGAAAATACCTCGGCTGGAAAACCCCATTAGGAGCTTGGATTGTTGCGCTTCAGGGTTGAATGCGCTTTACAAATACTTGACAAGTATATCAACATATGCTATTTTCTAAAATAGTTCATTGTTGTTATTAAAATTCTAGATGAAAGGAGGGAAAAAAGATGAAACAAACAATTGTTGTAGCGATTATCATCGTGGTTGTGTTTTTTGGATTCCTGTGGATTTTCCAGGGCAACGATTTTTTTCTCTATAAAGTTTTTGCCCCGAGGTACGAAGCGGCTCGGCGTCAGGTTTTCGAGCAATCAAAAGCCTACAACCAAGGCATGATCCAAGAACTGCAAAATATGCAGTTTGAATACGCGCAAGCCGATCCTGCTCATAAGGATGCGTTGGCCTCAATTATTCTCCACCGAGCGGCGGACTATAATGAGAGCAGACTGCCATCCGATCTTCGCGGCTTTATTGATAAATTAAAGCGCGAACGAACCAATTAAAGGAGGAGTAAGAATGAAAAAGACAGCTTTATTCTTCGGGATTATTTTTGTTTTCACCGTCTTGCAGGGTTGCGATATGAGCTCAAGCGATAGCATCCAGCGAGAGCAACAGGAGAAAATCCTGGCGGAAGGAACAGCGCAGGTTGGTATGCCTGCTATCAAGAACTTTCGCGAACGCAAGATTTTAAAAGACATCATGGAGCTTCGCGATCAGGAGGGATTGGTCACCTATACCTATCTGGAGAATCTTTCTCCGGTAGTTATTCCCGGGAAAACAGCGTTGGGCGGAAAATTGACCTTTTTCGGAGAAACTATTGGCTATGGTATTCCATATGCCACGCAATTCACGAATCCGGAAAAGGTAGTGTATACCACCGTAACTCTGCCCCAGGCTGATCCCAATGGTCTTTTTTCGCCAGGTTCCGCGGAAGGAACTTGGGTCCTAATGAAGGACCCAAACGGCAAGGATGTAAAGCCGGTTTACATTGAGTCGAGAATCGTTGTTTCTCCTTTCAAATTGCGGGACGACAGTTAATTCTAGCCCTCGGTGTGGAAACATACCGAGGGTTTTTTATTTACAATTTGATTGTCTTTTTTAAAATTTCTAAATTAGAAATTTTATCGCTAACAGGGTAAAATAAAAGCGAGATGCTGAAATTCGCAATAATTTTATCTGTTTTTATTTTGTTGGTCATCGGCGTCGTTTATTTCGTTTTTCGTTCGCCGTTTTTCCAGACAACCGGCATTGAAATAATCGGTTCGCAAAAAACCGAGGAAATTAAGGGAGAATTAATCGGTTTTCTTTTGAAAACTTCCAATTTCCGGTTTTGGCTCGGCCCGGAAAATTTGCTTTTTTGGTCCACCAAAAATAAAGAAATATCCCCTTCTTTGTTTTGGCTTTCCAATTTAAATTGGACAATAAATTGGCAACAAAAAAAAATAATTATTGAAGCGAAAGAACGACAACCTTGGCTACTTTGGTGCTTACAAAATACGATTGACAGATGCTATTGGCTTGACGAGGAGGGAATAGTTTTCTCCCTTGCTTCCAAAGCCGAGGGGTTTATTATTCCGAAAGTATTTGAAGAAAATGGCCGTCAGCAACTAATATTCGGCCAACCGTTTTACGACAATCCCCAACTAGTAAAAAATACTTTGGAGATTGTTAAACAAATCAAAAACTCGTCGCTAGTCGTTAATCGCTTTTTGGTTAATGACTTTAATCTTCAGGAAATGGAAACAGAAACGAACGGACTGAAGCTGTATTTCAGTCTCCGTTATTTACCGCAAAATCTTAATAAGATTTTAACCGATTTGGTCAGCCGTTTGGATTTTCCAAAATTAAAATATGTTGACTTCCGGGTGGAAAACAGAATATATTATAAATAAGAAATGCCTAGAAAAACTCTTTTTTTTGTTTTGGTTTCAATCATTATCGCCTCTTTCGCAGTGATGACTTTTGTTTCTTTGCGGGAATCGGCCACAATGGACGAATTAGCCCATATTCCGTCTGGCTATAGTTATTTGCGATATCTGGACTATCGCTTAAATCCAGAGCATCCCCCTTTAGTGAAAGCTCTTTCGGCCATACCTTTAATATTTATGGGGTTGCGTTTTCCGACCGACCATTCCAGCTGGACTAATGATGTCAACGGCCAATGGGCGGCGGGCAATCAATTTATTTATTGGTCTGGCAACGACGCCGATTGGCTTATATTCTGGGCGCGGCTCGGCCCGATTATTTTGACCCTCCTATTGACGACTCTAATTTATATTTGGGCCAAAGAATTGCTGGGCGCTTGGTGGGGGCTCTTGCCGACTTTTCTATTCGCTTTTTCGCCGACGGTTCTGGCCCACGGCCATTATGTCACCACCGACATCGGCGCGGCTTTCGGAATTGTTCTGGGAACTTATTTTTTTATAAAATACTTTTTTAAGCCCAACGGCAAAAATTTGATTTTCGCCGGCTTGGCTTTCGGCGTGGCCCAATTGATGAAATTTTCCGTTGTCCTGCTAATCCCTTATTTCGTCGTCTTGGCTTTGGCTTGGGTCATTCGTAACCTGCCTGACCGGCAGGCAGGCCAAAAGTTCTGGAAAAAATTTTTGGCTTTGACGGCCATTTTTAGCATCGGCTATCTTTTAGTTTATCTCGTTTATTTTGTTTTCACCCTTAATTATCCCGTTTCCAAGCAAATCGCCGACACTGAAATTATCTTAACTTCTCTCAAAAATCGGCCCTTAGCCGATCTAGATGTCAAAATGGCTGGTAATAATTTTTTTCGGCCGCTGGCTCATTATCTTCTAGGCGTATTGATGGCCGGCCAGCGTTCCGCTAATGGCAACACTGCTTATTTTTTAGGACAAATTTCGGCTGCCGGTTCATGGTATTATTTTCCGGTTGTTTTTTTCTTGAAAGAGCCCATCCCCTCGCTGATTTTAATTCTAGCCGTTTTTATTTTCGGATTTTGGAGCGTTATCAAGAAATTTAAGTTCAAAAAATCAATTTTCAAAATTCAAGCTTCCTGCCTGCCGGCAGGCATGGCAAGATTTAAGGATTATCTCGGCACCCATTTTGCAGAATTCTCAATGATTATTTTTATTGTTTTTTACTGGCTTTACAGCATGCAAAGCAAACTCAATATCGGCATCCGCCATATCTTGCCGACTCTTCCTTTTATTTATATTTTAACGGCCGCTGGCTTAAAAAATTGGACGAATAGCCGTTTCTGGGAACATTCTTTTAAAATTGGCCTGGTTTTTATTTTCCTTTTCTGGTATTTTCTGGAAATGGTCTGGGCTTTCCCCTTCTATCTTTCTTATTTCAATCAATTTGGCGGCGGCGTCAGCCAAGGCTACCGCAATGTCACCGACTCCAATTACGATTGGGGCCAGGACTTGAAACGGCTAGCCGCTTTCGTCAAAGAAAAGAATATTGAAAAAATAGCGGTTGAGTATTTCGGCGGTGGCGATGTTAAGTATTATTTAGGCGATAAAGCGGAAATCTGGCAATCCTCGCGCGGCAATCCCAAAGATATCGGCATTGAGTGGTTGGCGGTTTCGGTCAATAATCTGGAAGGGGCGTTGGCCAAAACAGCGGTCGGCTTTGCCAGAAATCCGGAAGACGAATATCCCTGGCTGCGGGAAATCAAGAATCCTTTCCAGCCGGATTTCAAAGCCGGAACTTCATTATTCATCTACAAACTTTAATTTCATTTTTTATTTACTATTGTAAATAAACGATCGTTGAATTACAATAGTAAACAAAAATCAAGAACAAAAAATTATTTATGAAATTATCTATCGGCATCGTTGGTTTGCCTAATGTCGGCAAATCAACATTGTTTAAGTTAATAACCAATCAAGAGGTCAATATCGCCAATTATCCTTTTGCCACCATTGATCCGAATATCGGCATCGTCCCCGTTCCCGACGAAAGGCTGGAAAAATTGGCGAAATTAAGCGGTTCCAAAAAAATCATTCCGGCTGTGGTGGAATTTTATGATATCGCCGGTTTGGTTAAAGGCGCCAACAAAGGCGAAGGTTTGGGCAATCAGTTTTTGTCCCACATCAGGGAAGTAAACGCCGTTGTTGAAGTTGTCCGGTGTTTTGAATTGGGCGAGATTATTCATATTGAAAATAAAGTTGACCCTTTAAGCGACATAGACACCGTCAACACGGAATTAATTCTAAAAGATTTAGAAATCGTTGAAAAAAGAATCGCCAAACTGGAAGGAGAAGCCAGAACCGGCGACAACAAAAAAATAAAAGATTTTGAGACGATTAAAAAAATCCAAGACGGGCTGAATAAAAACATTTTGGCAATCAATCTTGACGCAGAATTGATAAACGAACCGGTTATTAAAGACTTAAACCTTTTGACCGCTAAACCGCAAATTTATCTTTTAAACGGCGCGCCCGAGGATGTTTCCGAAGAATTAAAAGCTAAAATAAAGTCTCTCCAAGCCGATTATTTGATATCGGATTTAGCCGCCGACCAAAATGTCAATGAACTGATAAAAAAAGCGTATGGGATGCTCGGGTTAATCAGTTTTTTAACAACCGGCGAAGACGAAACGCGGGCTTGGACTATTAGAAAAGAGGCTAAAGCGCCGGAAGCCGCCGGCGCCATTCACACCGATTTTGAAAATAAATTCATCCGGGCCGAAGCGATTAACTGGGAAAAACTGTTGGAAGCCGGCGGCTGGGTCAAGGCGAAACAAAAAGGATTGATTAGAATTGAAGGCAAAGATTATGAAGTTCAAGACGGCGATGTAATGGAGATAAGACATTCGTAATCTGATATAATAAATAATATGAATCTCAAAAAACTTTTATTTATTTCGTTGACTTCAATAACCGCCGGGCTTTTAATCGCGATTATCGTTACGGCTTTTAATAATCCTACCGGCAATCCCACTACCGGCGGCGGTATTATCGGCGTCAGTTCCGGAGCCACCGCCAACTCTCTTTATATTGATTCTACTGGAAAGGTGGGAATTGGAACGGCGAGCCCGGAACAAAAATTACATGTTTATTCTTCCTCGGCAAGCACGGGAAATATTACTGAATCACAACTCGCAACCGGATATGCCTATCAGGCGTTTAAAAATCCCGATGGTCGGATGATTTTAGGAAAAGAAGGGAGCATCGGAGGCGGATTATTGACCGGGGATTTGGCAAACGCAGGGATAATCTCCACGGAAAACAATCAGCCATTTCAGCTTGGCACTAATAATACTGTCCGAATGACAATTCTAGGAAACGGCAACGTCGGCATCGGAAAAGTTCCCGGCAGCTATATCCTCGATGTCAACGGCAATGTTAATGCCACGGCTTATTATGGCAGTGGAGCGAACCTAACTAATTTACCAACAGCATTTGGTGCCACAGTAAATAAATCTGCTTCTTATGGAGCGCAACAAGCGGCGACGGACGGATTTATTGAGGGATATATTTATTGGGCACAGTCTGATGCCATCGGGATAAGTTACATAGTTGATGTCTATACTGACAGCAATGCCAATCCTTCTACGCAAATTCAGAGGGCATTGGTTTTTGAACCCTCTGACCGCATATATGTAGGGGAAATTAGGAGTGCTACTTTTAGCACATCCGTTAAAAAGGGTGATTATTGGAAAGTAGTTATCACCAATGCCCTTGGAACAATTAGCGCATTTAAAGTTTATTGGCGACCACTGGGAAGTTGATGAGCATAATGCCTATTATAAAATCAGAAGCATGAGGTTTAACAGAAAAAGATTGGAAGGAAGTAATAGAATAACTGTCCGAAACTCTTAATTTTTCGGCGTTTCTAAACGAAGAAGCGCCGTTTTGTTTTTCTTGAATAAATTGTCAAATTTTTATATATTTAATGCATGC
>JBBTUZ010000107.1:12827-14149 GCA_038063495.1 Patescibacteria group bacterium
TTTGAGAAATCTAAAAGCTCTAAATTAAAATCTAAAAGCTTTAGTTTCTACGACGGTCCGCCGTTTTTAAGCGGCAAGCCCCATTACGGCCACATTTTAGCTACGGTCATCAAAGACGCGGTCGCCCGATTTTGGACAATGAAAGGATTTAGAGTTGAAAGAAAAGCCGGCTGGGATTGCCACGGCTTGCCGGTTGAAAATTTAATTGAGCAAAAACTCAATTTAAAAAACAAAAAAGAGATTGAAAAAATCGGAATTGCTCAATTCAACGCTTTTTGCCGAGATTATGTCTTGAGCTGCGAAAAAGATTTTCGGACGACATTGGAACGAGTCGGCCGCTGGGCCGATTATTCCAAGGCCTATTTCACTTTGGACAATTATTATATGGAATCGGTCTGGTGGGTTTTCAAAAAGCTTTGGGAGAAAAAATTAGTTTATAAAGATTTTCGGGTGACTCCTTACTGCCCCCACTGCGGCACGCCTCTTTCCAATTTTGAAGTCAACCAGGGTTATCAGGAAACCGAAGACCCTTCAGTATATGTCAAATTCCCGGTCAAAGATGAAAAAAATACTTATTTTTTGGTTTGGACCACGACTCCTTGGACTTTGCCGGCTAATCTGGCTATTGCCGTTAATCCCAAACTTGAATATGTAAAAATCAAAAGATCGGGTTTTTCAATAATTCCGGAAGGAGAAAAAATACCAGAAGACGAGTATTATTGGATCGCGAATGAAATTTTCAAAAAAGAACATAATAAAGAGACCGGCGATTTCAAGGGTGCGCCGATAAATTCAACCGGAGAGATTGTGAAAGGAGCCGATCTTGTTGGGAGAAAATATGAGCCGCTGTTTAAAATTTCAAATTCCAACTTCCAAGCCAAAAACATTTACAGCGTCTTGCCGGCGGATTTTGTTTCCACCGAAGAAGGAACCGGATTGGTGCATATCGCTCCGGCTTTCGGGGAAGACGATATGAAAGTCGGCAAAGAAAACGATCTTCCTGTTTTGATAACCGTAGACGAAGAAGGCAGGGTGAAAAAAGAATTTATCGGCGAAGGGTTGTTCGTGAAAGGAGCCGACAAAGTTATTTTGGAGGATTTAGAAAAACGAAACCTTTTATACAGAAAAGAAACTATTAAACATCAATATCCTTTCTGTTGGCGCTGTGATTCGCCCCTGCTTTACTACCCCTTAAACGCCTGGTATATCGCCATTACCAAAATAAAAAACAAGCTGGTAAAAAACAACAAAAAAATTCATTGGGTGCCGGAGCATATTAAAGACGGAAGATTCGGCAAATGGCTGGCCGAGGCGCGGGACTG
>JBBTUZ010000108.1:0-1366 GCA_038063495.1 Patescibacteria group bacterium
ACGGGAATGAATGATTTAAATAATATTGATCCCCTGATCACGAGTCTCGCGGCT
The DNA here is from genome assembly GCA_038063495.1 of Patescibacteria group bacterium. Taxonomy (GTDB): domain Bacteria; phylum Patescibacteriota; class Minisyncoccia; order UBA6257; family MFKM01; genus MFKM01. The sequence continues at coordinate 55 of JBBTUZ010000108.1, forward strand.
CATGATTTCCACCTTTTAGCTGGTAGTCCTGCCATAGACGCGGGGATTGATGCAAACGCAATAGCAACGAATGATTATGACGGCGTTTTAAGACCGCAAGGCGGCGCTTTTGATATCGGGGCTTATGAATATATTTCTCAAACCTTCCACCCCGCCGACACCAATCAAAACAACAGAATAGAAATGAGCGAGCTGATCGCCTTCATCGGTAAATGGAAATCTGCTCAAGCAACCTTGACGGATGTTCTAACCGCCTTAGACAAGTGGATGAGGGGGATGTAGAAGTTATCCACTTTTGGGGCGGAACATCACTTTGGAAATTTGTTATAATAAATATGTAAACGCTATGAAATTAATTTCTAAGCGCGTTGTCTTTGTTTAGTTGATGAAAATGATACAAAAAAATAAAAAATCAAAAATGACTTTGGATAAATTGGGAATAATCACCCAACAGGGATTTTTAGAGGTGAATGAAAGATTTTCAGAAGTGAATGAGAAATTCTTAGGGATAGATAAAAGATTCTCGGAAGTAGATAGAGAAATAGGAGAAGTTAAGCGGGATGTTCGCGAGATGAAAGAAAATTTTAGCGAATTGTTTGCCAAGCTTGATAAATTCATCGCGCTTTATGAAAAACAAGAACAAGAGTTGTTAATATTGGGCGCTCAATTACGGAGATTAGAAGAAAGGATGGCGGTTTTGGAAAAAATAGCAAGAAAATAAAATGAAAAAAGAGAAAACCAAAAAGGATTCAAAATCCGAGGAACGACGGACGGGGGTGGTTTTGGAAAATATTGACTCAAAGCTTGATTTTATCGTAGAAGGACAGCAAGTTCTTGATAAAAAAATTGATAAAGTAGATGAAAAAGTAGACGAGCTAAGAGGGGAAATGAATTATAAGTTTGGCGTTGTGTTTGAAAAATTTGATGAAGTTGACCAAAAATTTGACGAAGTTACCGGCGAGCTCCGTGTTATCCGCAATGAATTGAAAGAAAAAGTCGGCCGCGACGAATTTGTTATTTTGGAAAAACGAGTGATGAATTTGGAAAAAAAGATTAGTCAGAAAATTTAAACAAATGAGAAAGTCAATCTTTGATTAAGCCGATGCAAAAAAGATTTTTTTTTCTTAAACATTTCTTAACTCCGATTTTCATCGGTTTGATTGTTTCGGCGATTTCTTTTTACGTGCTTCAGGTTTTGGCCGCTCCGCCGGACAGCGCTTACGCGCCGGGCGCGACATTGAATCCCAGTTGCGCTCCCGGTTCCGCAAATTGTACCGTTACAACGCCGGCCATTTCCGGAGCTAATTCGGAT
>JBBTUZ010000109.1:0-7587 GCA_038063495.1 Patescibacteria group bacterium
TTTCTTTTTTGTTTCCAATTATTAAAAGTTTTCAAAGATCATATTAAGTAAAACATTATAAAATTAACTTGTCAAACGCGAAAATGTTTGAAATAAAAAAACCTTTACAGAATATATATATTCTGTAAAGGTTTTTTGTGCATCATTAAAATCAACCCCAATGTGCATTCACCCATTCCTCGTCGGTAAGCGCGCGAAACTCTGTCAAATTCTGTCTAGTCCACCAATACACAACTTGGATATTAACGCCAAAACTTGCCCAAAGCTCGTAAGCCAGTTTATTGACTAAATCAGTGCTACCCGGCCTATACACCACAAAAACCCAGTTGGTATACTTGTTAGCCATGGCTCCGTATAACCCGCCCTCAAAATGAATAACTCCCAAATGCTTACGCCCCCTTACTTTTCTGTAAATTTGTATTGCGGAATAACATAAGCACGCTAATATAAACTGCAAATTGCCCGAGTCTTTCTTTTTGCATGGTTTTTGAGGCAATGGGAAATATATTTCAAATCCTCTTTCGGTTACAACATCGCCGACTTTAAATCCTTTCTGGCGAAACCAATCTGCAACATCAGTCCAATAAGTTTGTGGATTCATAAATCCCTCCTTTTTTGTATTTGTCAACATCATTGAAGCGCTGCTGTCAGTCAAAATCAAGAAGAAGAGCCAAATGGTCTGAAACCTCATCTTGGAGAACCCGAAAATCATTTACCTTTACGTCTTTGCCAACAATAATGTAATCGGCGAATTTGTCGGGATACTCAAAAAAACGATTGCGCGTTGAGGTAATACCGTATTCCCTTATAAGATTTCTCATATTTTCGTCAATAATCGCTATGCTTTTTGTGTTTAACGACAAATTAAAGTCTCCGCAGATAATTTTAGCGCCGCCTATTGTATTTAAAAATTCTTTCAGTTTTTGAGCTTGATTGATTCTATCCTCGGTATCTCCCCTGCCTTCTCCGGTCCATAAGCCGTGAAAATTCATGACAGCGTATTCTTTGCCTGATTGCAAAAATTTCACAAATAGGACATTTTTGCCCAAAGTTCGCCCGTCGTTGTCGGCCATGGCATTCCTCGTCCGATACACAAAAAAATCTCCCTCTTCTTCAATTTTATCGGTTTTTTTGACGAACATCGCGAGCCCATCCGCGATACCGTTACTCTCATCTTGGGCGGCTTCAAAAAACCCCTGAAAGCCCGGGAGAAGTTTCGCGATATCCGAAAATAAGTCCGGCGTTTCCGAAGACACCCCGACGACATTAACCATTTCCTGGAAACAAAATATATCCGTTGAATCAGCTTCGCGCTTCAAAAATTGAAACAATTGTTCCCGTAATTTTCCATTCCAGACGTTAAGCGAGATTAGTTTCATAAAACGATTATACTGTTTTTTTCAGCAAGCAATTTCGGCAAGGATTAGAATTTGATATTATTTCTATACCAACCAATGGTTTTTTTTATGCCTGCGTCCAAAAAAACTTTCGGCGCCCAGCCTAAATAATTTTTGGCTTTGGATATGTCCAAGCAAAGTTTTGTTTTGGAAGAACCATGTATGATGTTGTCTAGCCCGGTTATTTCATCTCAAAAAATCTTCAACAACTTTCTTTAATCTCGGCAAATCTTTCTTGCAAGTATACCAAACAATTTTTTGATTCACGCCAAAATATTCATGAATCAAGATGTTGCGCATATCTGTCATATCGCTGAATGGAATTTCTGAATGATTTTTTTTAAATTCATCACTCAAGTTATTGGCTGCCTCACCAATAATTTCTAATTCTCGCACAACCGCGTCAATGGTCTTTTTGTCACTGTTAAAAAGAATAAAATCCAAACCTTTGACATAATCATCAATATTTTGAATCGCTTCCAAAATATGTTTTAGATAGACACCGTCATCTTTCATAAATAATCTCCGCTTCCTTAAGAACTTTGTCTCTAAAAAATTTACTTATTGATTCAGCGGTCAAAAGATCGACTTTCTTGCCCACTGATTTTCCTAACATCCTTTGAAGGCGGGCGAATTCGAACAAACCGATTTTCGCGTCAGACTTAAATTCGATTAAAACATCAATGTCGCTTTCCTTGTTTTCTCCTTCGCGAGTGCAAGAACCAAACAAAGAAACTTTTTCTATGCTATTTCTGAATTTGCTTTTTTTCATTGCGTCAAAAAGCGTTTTTTTAATCTGTTCTTTGCTCATATTTTATATGTACCACGCAGGGATCAAAAAGTCAAAAAAAGCCAGACTACCCTGGATATCAAACTAAAAGTTGATATTTTCTTTATACCAAGTCAGGGTTTTTTCTATGCCTTCGTCCAAGGAAACTTTCGGCTCCCAGCTCAAAGAATTTTTGGCTTTGGATATGTCCAAGCAAAGTTTTGTTTTGATGGTCGGCTTTGACAAATCGTATTCTATTTTCAGGTCTTTGCCGGAATGGCCGATAATTTTCTTCACTAAATCGGCTACCGGAATGGAACTGCCGTAACCAGCGTTATAAAGTTCGTATTTGTTTTCCTGTTTGGCAATCGCCAATTCCACAAAATCCGCTAAATCAGAAACATACAATAAATCTCTTTCCTCTTCGCCGCTGCCCCAGACTATAATTTTCCCGTCTTGATTGGTCATAACTTTGGTGACAGTCGCTCCGAAAACATGGGATTTTTCCAAATCGTATTTATCGTAAGGTCCGTAAATGTTTGAGTGCCTGATGACGGTGTATTTCGTCTCCCCTATTCTGGAATAAAACTCGCACATTTTTTCAATGTAAACCTTGGTCCAGCCAACGCCAAAATAGCTTTTAAAAATTTCCTTGTTGGCGTCAAAATCCGTTTCTTTGACCGGAACATCGCCAGGCTGATACATAACGCTGCAGCTGAAAAAAACCACCTGACCTACTTTGTGCTCGTAAGCCGAGCGAAAAATCAAAGAATTCATCACGGCGTTATCGGTAACATGAATATACGGCTTGGTAAGAATATCTTTGACGCCGGAAGTGGTGGCGGCCGCCTGAATTATCAAATCCATTCCGCTGACAACTTTATCCACATCTTCCGGGTTGGTAAGGTCGGCTTTAATCATTTTAATCTTCGGGTCGTTGAGCGGCGCGGATTTTAGATACGTTCCGTAAACCTCAAACTCGTCTTTTTTAGCCAAGGATTCGGCGATATTCCGGCCGATAAAACCGGTAGCGCCGCAGACTAAAATTTTCTTTTTCATAACAATGTTATTATTTTTATTTTTTGAGTGTTCACGACTATTCTTTTCTAAATTCGTATATTTGCGTTTGATTCGTATATTAGCGATTACTCCTTGTAAAAAATTCTCTGAAAAACGCCATTAATTCACGGCTACCGTTTCCCAAAGGGCTCATTTTCCGCACTCCGCCTATTCGCGCCGGTTCATCGCCGGGAATTTCCGCGATTTTAAGTTTTTTCTTGGTCGCCCGTATCAATATCAAACTTCCCCAGGAACAATCATTGGTATTTATGTTGAGTTTTTGGAGGGCATCTTTTCTGTAGGCGCGGAACATCACAAAGCAGTCGGTGATTTTTGAACCAAACATTAAATTCATCAGACGAGTGAAAAACCAATTTCCGAAAGTAGTGACAGGGTCATCATCGTAGCTTTTAGCCCCGCCTAAATATCTTGAGGCAATTACGATGTCATAACCTTCTTTTAATTTTGCCACCAATTCCGGTATTTTTTCAGGCACGGAATTGCCATCGGGACTGAAGATAACGACGATATCGCCGGTCGCCTTTGCCATTGATTCCCTGAAAGCGGCTCCGGCGCCTCTTTCTTTTTGAACGAATATCGGGTATCCATTTTCTTTCGCGTATTCAATCGTCCCGTCAATTGAACCGCCGTCAACAATAATCAGCTGGTCATACCATTCTTTTTTAATCTGGGGCATAATCGCTTTCATGCCGTCTATTTCGTTCCAGGTAAAAATAATAAGTGTTACTTTCATAAATAAATTATTTTAAAGAAGGCTGCCGCCCTGGCCTCCGTCTATCGGAATAGACGCGCCATTCAACAGGGCCGCTTTTTCGGAGCAAATAAAAGCCACGACATCGGCTATTTCCTCCGGCCTGCCCAAACGACCAAGGGGCAATTCGTTTTTAATAAATTCTTCCAATTCTTTGGGTTTTTCTTTAAGCATTTTTTCCCAGCCGGTGTCCGGTATCATAATAGCGCCGGGCGCGACGCTGTTAAAAGTGATTCCGTCTTTAGCTAAATAATCTTTTTTGGCTAACGCTTTCATCATAGCGGTTTGGGCCGTCTTAGCCATCGCGAACCACGGCCGGCCGCCTCCTTCCCGGCCGAAGATTGAAGTGACGGTAACCACCCGGCCCCATTTTTGCTGACGCATAAAAGGGATGGCTAAAGTTGTAAACCGAATCGCGGCTAAGACATTCTTGTTATAAACTTCCAACCAAACTTCTTCCTTGGTTTCTTCAATTATTTCACTGCCCCAGCGGCCGCCGCCGCCGACATTATTTATTAAAATATGAATCGTCCCCCACTTATCAATGATGTTCTGCATCGTCCTTTTGATATCAGCTTCAATCATCACATCGGCTTGAATTCCGAGACAGTCAACGCCTTTAGCTTTTAATTCCAAAACCATTTTTTCCACTCGTTCTTTATCACGCGAGCAAACGGCCACATTGCACCCCTCGTCAGCCAACGCCAAGGCGATGGCTCGTCCGATGCCGTGCGTCCCGCCGGTCACCAGCGCGCATTTTCCTTTAATTTTTAAATCCATGATTGTTATTTTTTAATCCATTCTGAAACAGTTTTCATAATACCATTTGTGTCCAAATTATAGAATGCGAGCAAACTCTCTCGGTCGCCCGATTCAAAGCAATGCTGGTCAGGAAGAGCGATCCGTTTTAACGGAATAGTTTTCCCATTGTCGGTTAAAAATTCGCTGATGGCGCTGCCGATTCCGCCGACAATACTGTTTTCTTCCAAAGTTGCCAAACGCTTGGAATTATCAATAATCCTTGAAAGCTTTTCTTTGTTTAGCGGTTTTATCCTATACAAGTCAACAACCCCCGTTGATATTGATTGGTTATTTAATTCCTGCGCCGCTTTCAATGCCTGATGGACCATAATTCCGGTGGCGATTACGGTTAATTCACCGCCATTTTTAAGTTCCGCCAAGCCGTCGGAAAAATCGCTGTTTTGATTATAAATTTCGGGAATCTTTCCTTTATCGATCCTGATGTATGTCGGACCGGAATTTTTATAACCGATGTTCATAGAAGCCGCGGCCATAATAGCGCTGGACGGATTCAGTATGGTTATCTCGGGAAGCGCCCTCATAATGGCGATATCTTGAGTGCCGTGATGAGTGGGCCCGTCATTGCCGTAAGTGAGGCCGGGTCCGACTCCAAGAATAGTGACTGGCAAATTCATACTGCATAAATCAATTTTTATCTGCTCGTAACAGCGCTGGGTTATAAACGGGATAATGGTATAAATAAAAACTTTTCGGCCGGCCAAAGCCAAACCCGCGGCGACGCTGACCATATTTTGTTCGGCGATGCCGACATTGATAAATTGATCGGGAAAATCATTTTTAAACTTAACCAAGCTGAAAGCCCCCATATCGGCAACAAGCAAGATAACCCGCGGGTCGTTTTTGGCGATATTGTAAAGTTCATCAAAAAAAGCGTCTCTGATGTCTATATTGCTTGGTGTCATAATTATTCGTATATTTGTTTTTAATTCGTATATTAGCGACTACTCCTCACTTAATTCTTTTTTAGCGATTTCAAATTGCTCTTTATTGGGAACGGAATGGTGCCATTCCGGTTTTCCTTCCATAAACGAGACTCCTTTGCTTTTGACGGTGTTGGCGATAATCATTAAGGGTTTTTCGGATTGACGAGAGCGCGTTTGAGAAAGAACCGCAACAAGTTCTTCAAGCGAATGACCGTCAACGGTAACGGCATCCCAGCCGAATGTTTTCCATCTCTGCTCAAGCTGTTCCATATTAACGCAATTTTCAAGAAAGTCGGTTGAGCAAAGACTGTTTTTATCCACTATGCCGACAAGGTTGTTTAATTTACGGCCCGAAGCAAACATCGCCGCTTCCCAAATTGAGCCTTCGCAGCATTCGCCGTCTCCTAATAACACGAAAGTCATAAAATCTTTTTTGCCCAATTTCGCGCTTAAAGCCAAACCGACTCCTATGCCTAAACCGTGCCCAAGCGAACCGGTATCGGCTTCAATGCCCGGAATTTTTAAACTGGGATGAGCCCCTAAAATACAATTTTCTTTTTGAAAACGACTTAATTCCGATGAGGGAAAATAACCTAAATCAGAAAGTATCACGTATAAAGCGGCGGCCGAATGTCCTTTGCTTAAAATAAATCTGTCGCGGTCAATCCATTTTGGGTCCGCCGCCTGAAAACGCAATATGCCGCCGTAATAAAGAGCGGTTAAAATATCCGTACAAGAAAACGCTCCGCCAATGTGACCTTTGCCGGCCGTAGTAATCATTTCCAAAACGCGCTGACGAACCCAGTTGGCTTTTTCCTTTAATTTAAGTATTTGCTCTGTTGCCATTATCTTTATTCTTCAATTTACCATAGATTGCTTTAAAAGAATAAGCCTTGATATTTTTGAAAATTTTACGAATCACGCTCTCAAGTTTCGTGGTGGTCCGGCCGTAAAAAACATTGGCGACCAAACGAAAAATCCGTTTCGGATGCGAAATAAGCATCAGGCTGTAAAAACTGACAAACAAAAACAATCGCATGAAATTCAAGGTTTTTGGCCCGAATTTGTCCGACCAGGATATCGCCTGACTTAAATCGGTATAACCGGACAAACCAAAAAAATAATTATTCCCTAATTTTATTTTCCCGGCCCCTAAAAATTCCTCAAATAACTTGGAGCCGGGATACGGCACGAAAGGAAAAGCGTTGATTTCCTGCAATCCGCTAACCGCCAATTTCATAACCAACCAATAAGTTTTTAAAAAGTCCCAGAACTCCTCCCTGGGCAAGCCCAAAATAATATTAATGCTGAAATTTATGCCCAGACCCAATCCTTGTTTAATCAAGAGAGCCATTTTTTTGGGATTATTGTTTTTGTTAATACTTTTCAATACTTCTTTGGAACCGGATTCAATGGCGAAATCAAGCTCGCGACAACCGGCGCTGTACATCAATTTCAAAACATCATAATCAACGGCTTCGGTTCTTAAAGTGGGAAGCTGCCAGGTAATGTTAAGTTTGCGATTGATGATCTCATTACATAGAGCGATGATAATATCTCGGCTGACTACCGCCGTCAGGTCGGAAAAAACAAAATTATTCGCCTTATAGGCCTTAACATAATGTTCCATTTCATCCGCGACTAATTTGGGATTTCTAGCAATCCAACGGTTGCTCCACATATTAGAATTGGAGCAAAAAGTGCATTGATGAGGACAGCCGCGGCTCGCGAGCATCGGCATAGTGCGGCCGCGTTTTATGTGATAATTCATTCCCCGAGAGAGATAGTTTTCCATCGGAATAAGGTCCAATGCGGGCAACGGCAGTTTATCAATATCATTAATCA
>JBBTUZ010000110.1:0-3097 GCA_038063495.1 Patescibacteria group bacterium
AAATTCGCCGTGGGGGTCAATAAGGCCTATTCCCCGTCCGGCTTTAATGTCGGCCAAAACCATATTTTCCAGCATTTCGGTTTTTCCGGTGCCGGTTTTTCCGACAACATACATATGCCGGCGCCGATCATCAGTCTTTATTCCAAATTTTACCCGCTGATTCCGAAAATTAGTTTGAGCGAAAATTGTTATTTCGTTATTCATATTTTAATTATTCATTATCTGTTGCTATCGGCAATTCGGCCGGCGGCTCGCCTCTTCGGGACCCTAACCGTTGCAAGGCCGGCGCTTCCACGAAAGTAGTCGGAAAATGATAAATAGTGGCTAATTCTTCGGTATTTAGAATAGGCAGACTCCCGGGTTTAAGAAAAAACGGGAAAAAACGCCATCGGTAACTATCATAAATCCGGCGTTTACGAATATAAGTCTTTCGGGCCTTAAAAGGAGGATCGGCTTTGGTGGTAGTTGGAGAATGAAATTTAAAACCGTTAAGGTGTTGGGTGGTAAATTGCCGTATGGCTCCAAAAACAGAAGAAACATTGGATTTAGTAAAAGCATCGGCCTTATCTATATAAACAAATCTTAGAATTGACTCAAAACCTAATTTGGAAATTTTATTTTCCACCGCCGCGACAACATCTTTTTCGCCCGGGGTTAAAGAGCTTAAATTGGTGGCCGGTCCTTCTTTGACTTCGCCGTCTGGCCAAACAGGAGAAGTAAAAGGCGCTTTGATTAAATTTCCAAAGAATACCCCCAAATCTTCAAAAACAGTTCTTTCTTTTTTTGTTTTGCGGCCAATTAATTCAGACACTAATTTTTCTCCTTCTTTTTTCCAGCTGTTACCCACCGGCCTTATCAAAAGCTGGATCCAGCTCATTTCGTCTTCTTTGGTTTTTGACAAAGCCTCGGTGATAACCGCCACCGGGTCAAGCCGTTTTTCTTTCGTTATGTCTTCAAAATAAGGATAGGTTTGAATGGGGTAGGCGTTCGGCTTGGTCAAAATAAAATTATTTCCCCAAAGGTCATAAATTTTATTAGGCAAAACCGAAGGCATTATATTTACGTAATCTTCGGCCTCAACAATTTCAATGTCCGGATATTGGGAATAAATCGCCGATTCAATCATATTCCGGAATTGCGCCGGTATCCGCACATAAAAACGAATTCCTCCGGCATGGCCCGTCATTTCAAAAGACATCCAAAGCTGCACCTCCCCTTTCCACCATATGTCAACAAATTTTTTACTATCGTAAAGCGAATAAGTCGCCGCAAAAACCAGTTCCATGGCTTTTGGAGTTTTTAAAATTTCTTGAGGAATTTTTATTTCCAAAATATTCCATTTGATTTTGGATATATACTTAAAGCGAATGGCCATCAGCCAAAAATCCAAAAAAACGGGCAAAAGCATTAACGGCAAAATCACCCACCAACTTGCCGCTAAAATGCGAAAAATTATCTGGAGAATCCCGTTAAAAGCTTCTATTGCCATTAAGATTAGAATTTAGGATTTAGGATTTAGGATTTTTATGCCTACGCCTCTCTAACAAGAGTATAACGATTGTCAGGCAATTTCTCAAAATAACGCTTGTTTTGAAGATTCAAGAAAATGGTATTCTCCCGCAAAAAACGCTCTTTTTGAACTAATTGAGTGATTTTTTGAGCGTCAAGAGGGCCATGTTTTTCAAGAATTCGCACCAATACTTCCCGGGCGGTTCCCGGCTCATAACCCTGCTCTCGCAAACCATAAATTCCCCGGCCAACCAAAACAAAACGGTCATCCCTGATTAACTCATTATGAACTGTCTGGGGGTGGGCTTCTTTGCGATCAAATTTGAAATTATTAATCTTTTGGGTGAGGTCTTTAAAATGCAAAGGACTACTGTTTTTTTTCAAAACCAAATAAGCTTTGTCGCTAATGATTTTTGGTTTAATTTCCGACCAAGAACTCAAACCAAAATCGCCAAAAACATTGATATCAAAATCTTTTGACAACGACAAGCAATTAACAGTGGCCAAATCTTGAAAACGGGTCAAATAAACTTTTCGGTCAATAATTTTTTCCGGACCGGATTTCTGGCAAAAATCAAAAACCTCTTTGATTTTTTTCAAAGCTCCGGTTTTAATTTTTTCATCCAAATACCAAAAGTCGTATAAATTGTCATTGGTCTCGGAAAATTTCGGCTCGTTATTTATAGAAAAAACAAATTTTAATTTGCGGTCAAAAAATTTAGGCCAATTTTCCGCGGCGGTTAAACCTCGCAAATCTCCCATAAAAAGGTCATCTCGTTTTAAACCGCCAACTGAAGCCAGGTGTTGTTTCATCGGCTCTATCAATTTGCTTATCCGTTCCCTGACCGGCTGGACCCTTAATTTCTCCATTCCCTGATTCTCAATTTGCCTGACCCTTTCCCGGGTAATGCCAAAACTATCCCCGATAGCTTGAAGGGTTTTTCTTTCACCGTCTTTAAATCCGAATCTTTCTATTAAAATTTCCCGCTGGCGTTTTTCTAAATTATTTAGAAGGCTATTTATGAAATTGTCTAATTCTTTAATCATCCCCAGGACTCTAACATTTTCAAAAATAAAAGTCAACCCCCGCGCCTAGATTTTGTCATTGAGTTTAGAATTCTCTAAAACCCAAGATTAGCCAGAAAAACTAAACTGTTCAGGCGTTGGGATTAGCCCCGAAAAAATAATGTGAATAGAACAAAAACGATATAAATCAAAATCAGAAAAAAGGCTTCTTTTTTAGTGATTTGGCGGCCGGTGCGGACAAAAAACAAGAAAAAAAGAGCGGAGATTATCAGAAAAATCCTGGCAATAACGAGAGGCGCGGAGTCCGCAATTTCAATGGGGTGAATTAAAGAAACAAACCCCAAAACCAATGTTGAAAGGATGATGACCGCGCCCATTAAACTCCCCAAAATCATCCAGGTCTCGCCTTTTCTGGCTGAAACCACGGCAAAATAAATATCCGCCAAAGAATTTCCGAAACTGGTGATCAAAAGTCCGATTAAAATTATCGGGATATTAAAACTTTGAGCGAAAAACTGGGCGGAAGCGACAATTCCTTGAGCCGCGATTATTAAAAAAATTA
>JBBTUZ010000111.1:0-6156 GCA_038063495.1 Patescibacteria group bacterium
CATGCCTTATCCACGCCGCCAGCGTTCATCCTGAGCTAGGATCAAACTCTCAAAAAAAATATACTAGGACAACCAAAAAATTATTCAACTATTTAACTATTTTTATTTTATTATCAAAGAACTGTCGCTGTCTTTCTTTATTCCTTACTCAAGTATAGATTTTAAAAGGAACTTGTCAAGAAAAAAAAACGATGCTAATATAGGGGCAATCGTGAATACGCAAATATTAAACAAATATACGAATATCCAAATTAACTTAATTCTATTCGTATATTCGTCTTTGATTCGTATATTGGCGATTACTCTTTATGAAAGACATTCACCCCAAATATTATCCCGAAGCTAAAATAAAATGTAGCTGCGGAAAAATTTTTACCGTTGGCGCGACTAATCCCGAAATTAGCGTTGAAATTTGTAGCGCTTGCCACCCTTTTTATACCGGAGAAAAAAGGTTAATTGACACTGCCGGTCGGCTGGAAAGATTCAAAGCCAGAAAAACCAAGATCAAGCCTAAAATTAAAAAAGTGAGAAAGAAAACAGGTAAAAAATAATCCGCGAACTCGCAAGTCGGCATTTCATAAAAATATTATATGGAACTCAAAGTTCAAACCAGAAATATTTTCGGCAAAAAAGTAAAAACCCTTAGAGAAGAAGGCCTGGTTCCAGCCGAACTTTATGGACACGGAGTGAATAATCAGCACCTAACTCTTTCAGCCAAGGAATTTCAAAAAATTTTTAAAGAAGCCGGCGAAAGCGCTATCGTCAACTTGATAACCGAAGATAAAAAAACCCTGCCGGTTATGATTCACGAGGTAAAAACCGATTCCCTTTCCGGAGAGATATTGAATATTGATTTTTATCAGATAAAACTGACTGAAAAAATCCGCGTCTATGTTCCTATTGAATTTATCGGCGAAGCTCCGGCCGTGAAAAATTACGGCGGTATTTTAATCAAAACTCTTAAAGAGATTGAGATAGAAGCCTTGCCTCAAGACCTTCCTCGCCATCTCCAAGCTAATCTAGAATCCCTTGCTGAAATAGGAAAGAATATCGCGGTCAAAGACCTGGAAATCAGCGACAAAATTAAACTTTTCGTCAATCCCGAGACTATAATCGCCACCGTCGTGGAAGCCAAAGCCGAAGAAGAAATAGCCGCCGAAACAGCGACGGCAGAAGCCGCTTCCGAAGAAATCCCCGCGACCTCATCTGAAAACAAAATCCCTGCTCCCAAAGAGAAGTCAGCGAAATAAAAGAAGGGATTAGAATTTGAGGTTTAGAATTTAGGTTTGAATTTTTGGCTGTTCCTAAATTCTATATTCTAAATTCTTATATATGCGCGATGTCCGAAACAAAAAACCCGCGATTCTCAACCTTTCCTATTATCGCCGATTTCATTGGCCGCTAACCTTGATTTTCAAATCAACCGTTGCTTTGATGGCGATTGTTTTTTTTCTTTTTTCTTTCGTTTACGCTCCGGTTTATAAATTCCCTTCATTGACTTTCGCGGCTCAAAGCGCCCAAACCGAAGAAGAAAGAAAAAGACTGGAAATCCAATTAACGGAATTGGAAAAGCAAATTGCCGATTACGAAGACACTATCACCCAATATCAAAAACAAGGGCAGACTCTCAAAAATGAAATTAAAACTTTAGAATCACGAATCGCCAAGCTTAATCTTCAAATCAAAGCCGTCAATTTAAGTTTGGAAAAACTCAACCAAGAAATTAACGATACCCAGTTAAAAATCACTTCATCTGAAAAAAACATCAGCTTTAACAAAGAAGCCCTGTCCCAAGCGCTTCAAGGTCTTTACGAAAACGAAGATAAAAGCTTAATGGAAGTTTTTCTCGCCAATGCCAATCTTTCTGATTTTTTCGGAGATTTGGATAATTTAATATTCATTCAAGATAATCTCCGGGCGACTTTAAATAAAATAGTTCAGTTAAAAAATGAATTTGTTGACCAGAAAGAACAGCTGTCCTTAAAAAAAGCCGACGCCGAAGCGCTTAAAATTTATCAGGCCAGCCAAAAACAAAATATCCAAAAAACTCAATCTCAAAAAAACGAAATTCTAAAAACTACCAAAGGAAAAGAATCGGAATATCAAAAATTAGTAGCCGAAACTAAAAAAACAGCCGCGGAAGTCAGAATGCAAATTTTCCAATTACTCGGCGGCGGAGAACTGGATTTTGGAAAGGCCTATGAACTGGCTAAATTCGCGGAGCAAGCCACCGGTGTTAGGGCCGCTCTGGTTTTGGCTGTTTTAGCCAGAGAGTCGGCTTTAGGACTCAATGTCGGTCAATGTAATTACAAAACAGCAATGCACCCAACCCGAGATATTCCGGCGTTTTTAGACATCATCCAAAATCTCAACTTGGGAGCAAATCTTGAATCCGGTTTAATAAAAGTTTCCTGTCCCAACGCCGACGGGGCTTACGGCGGGGCAATGGGGCCAGCCCAGTTTATTCCGTCTACTTGGGCTATTTATAGCGGCTACCTAGAAACCCCAAAAGGTTCAAGCAATTGGATATACAATAAAGACCGGGACAGTATCGGAAAAATTACCGGCAGCGTTCCTCCGAACCCGTGGAACAACACCGATGCTTTTATGGCCACGGCGTTATATCTAAAAGACGCCGGAGCGGCGACCAATGAAAAAATCGCCGCGGCTAAATATTATTGCGGCTCCAGATGGAATCGCTATGTCTGCACCAATGTTTACGGGAAAAAAGTAATTGAGCAAGCCAAGTCTTTTCAAACCGATATTGATGTCCTTAATTCTTCCAAAAAATGCGATATTAAATTATGAAAAAAACAGTCATTCTGGTAATTTTAGACGGCTGGGGAATCGGCAGCCACGACCAAAGTAATCCCATTTATGCCGTCAAGCCCAAAAATATCCAAGAAATAAAAAAAAGATTCTTTATCGGTTGCCTCCAATCCTCCGGCATTGCCATAGGCCTGCCTTGGGGAGAAGAAGGAAACAGCGAAGTCGGCCACCTTACTTTGGGAGCCGGCAAAATTATTTACCAACACTTCCCCAGAATTTCGTTGACTATCAAAGACGGCAGTTTTTTTCAGAATCAAGTTTTAAAAAACGCTTTCGCTCACGCCAAAAAAAATAATTCCGGCGTCCACCTTGTCGGCCTTTTCGGCACTGGCAATGTTCATTCTTCTTTTGAACATTTAACCGCTCTTTTGGAGCTGGCTAAACGGGAAAATTTTGACCGGATTTATCTCCAACTTTTCACCGACGGTCGCGACAGCCCGCCGAAATCCGCGCCCGATCTTCTTCAAAAACTGGAAAAAGTCATCAGTGAAAAAAATCGGGGAATTTTAGCCAGTCTTTCCGGCCGGTTTTACGCCCTAGATCGCGCCCAACACTGGGAACGAACCGAAAAAGCATATAGAACATTGATCGGCGAAGGGAAAATAACAGCTAGCTATCAGGAAATTTTAAATGAAACTTACGGCCGAAATCTTAACGATGCCTTTGTCGAACCGAGCATTGTCGGTTCGCCGCGTCCCATTCAAGACGGCGACGCGGTTATCTTTTTTGATTTCCGGGAAGAAAGCCCGCGTCAAATCGTGGCCACTTTCGCTGACCCCGATTTTCCAAATTTTCCGGTTAAAAAATTTTCCAATCTTTATCTGGCCACAATGACCAAATATGACGAAAAATTCAACCTGCCCGTGATTTCCCCGGCAGAATCAATCAACGAACCTTTGGGCAAAATTTTGGCTGACCACAATAAACTGCAAATCCGGATCGCGGAAACCGAAAAATACGCCCATATAACTTTTTTCTTTAATGGCTACCGTAAAGAACCTTTTCCAAATGAATACCGCGTTCTTGTTCCCTCTCTTAATCTCCCCCGCTACGATCAGGCCCCGGAAATGATGGCCAAAACCGTCACCGACCGAGCTCTCAATTCTATCAATGAAGGCATCTATGATTTTATTTTAGTAAACTACGCCAATGCCGATATGATCGGCCACACCGGAAACTATGAAGCCGCTTTAGAAACCATTGAAGTTATTGACCGAGAAATCAATCGCCTTTTGAAAGCAACACTGGCCCAGCCCGATACCGTTATGATCATTACTTCCGACCACGGCAATGTTGAAAAAATGCTTGACCCTTTAACTGGCCTGATGGAAACAAAACACGACCCCAACCCCGTGCCCTTTTATTTAATAGGTAAAAAATTTGAACAAATTAAAAACGAAGCCGAAACTCAAAAAGCGGAAACCCGAAACCTCGGCACCCTGGCCGATGTCGCTCCCACTATTTTAAATTTATTAGGAATCCCCCAGCCCAAAGAAATGAACGGCAACAATCTTTTGCCGCTTTAATAATCTGGTCCATCGGGGCAACGACAAAAATTTAATTTTATGGTAAATATTATATAGATATGACCATTTTTTTAGCCATAATTTTTATTTCAATAATTTTGCTTCTTCACGAGCTCGGACATTTTTGGCTGGCTAAATTTTTCAAAGTAAAAGTTGAGGAATTCGGTTTCGGTTTTCCGCCAAGAATTTGGGCCAAAAAAATCGGGGAGACGGAATACAGCTTCAACTGGCTGCCCTTGGGCGGTTTCAATAAAATCAATGAAGAAAGTTTTGAGCGTCAGCCCGCCAGCCGGCGAATGTTGATTTTGGCCGGAGGCATTCTCACTAATGTTTTTTTGGGCTGGCTTTTCTTCAGCTTAGTTTTTATGATTGGCAGTAAGCCCTTGGTCATCGTCAGCGATTTAGCTCCGAATTCTCCCGCCGCTTTAGCCGGAATTCAAAAAAATGACGCGATTATTTCGGTGGATTATCCGAAAGAAACTCTGGTCGCCCCTTTCTCGGGCCAAACATTTATAGAATTTGTTAATCGTTACCGAGGAGAAACCTTGACCCTGAAAATAAGCCGAGCCGGTAAAACAATTAGCTTTCAAACAACAAGCCGAAAAAACCCGCCAGCCGGAGAAGGGCCTTTAGGCGTTGCCATTGTTGACGCCGGAGTTCCGGCTAAACCTTTTGGCCAAAGCTTGGTTGAAGCTTTTAAGACCACTGGCCAAGTCATCGGCTTGTCTTTTTCAAGTATTTACCGACTAGTAACGCGAGCTTTCGCCGAGCCGGCCATGCTTGATGCCTTAACCGGACCGGTGGGAGTCGTAGCTTTGGCGGGCCAAATTGGCAAAATCAGCTTTACTTACTTTCTCCAAATTATGGCTTTTATTTCTTTGGGTTTCGCGGTGTTTAATGTCCTTCCTTTTCCGGCTCTTGACGGCGGTCATTTGCTTTTTATTTTAATAGAAAAAATAAAGGGCTCGCCGATACCGGTTAAAATCAAAGGATTGATCAACGGCCTAAGTTTCGGTCTTCTTTTGATTTTAATGGTTTTCGTGACGATTAAGGACATAAAAGGGTTGCTGTAGAAATTTAATTCTCAATATTGTTTATGAAAGAAAAAAATTAAGGAATAAATCTAATGGGTGACGGATATATCATTGGTGCGTATATCACAGGAGCCCTCGTTTTTATTGGGGTTTGGATCTATGCGATTGCCTCCTGGGGTTTTCTCGTAGGTATTGCAATTGGTTGGCTTCCAGCAATTATTGCTGCCTTTATCGCTGGATTATTGTGGCCATTGGTTGTGTTAGTTGTTATTGGCCTAATAGTTTTAATACTGATGAACCTCTAAAAGTTCAGGATAAACAGGGTGGGGTAAATTTATTTATCCACGGCTTCCTCTTGACAAATTATTGCGACTTTATAATATAAGAATATAAACGCCCCAGCTAGCCGCAAGGTCCGCTGGGGTTCTATTTTTATGAAAACTATACTTTTTATAGACGGCCGCAATTTTCTTGATAAGATTAATTCAATTATTAATCCCATTAAGGATAAAAATAAAGAAGTTGATTTTTCTATTTATAATTTTAAAGGACTTATTGATAAGGCGCTATCAGGAATAAATATAGATAAAAGAATATTTTATTTTGGAAAATTAATAGAGCATCCCGAAACTATCAAAAAATCAAAATGCCAAATTGAAAATACAAATAACCACCATAAAAATAAATTTCTTGAGTATTTTTAATTTAATTTTAATAAAACTTTATTTTTGTAGAAAAAAATCTATAATCTCCATTGTAACCTTTAT
>JBBTUZ010000112.1:0-4608 GCA_038063495.1 Patescibacteria group bacterium
ACCAGATCATGGCAACAAAGTAGGCTAGTTTGCTTACATCTGGCAAAGCAATGTAAACAAACTTAAAGAAGTGTTATAATAAAATTAACAACTGAATAATTTCGCTCCAAGGGGCGACCTGAATGGCATTCCGCGGCTCAAGGGCTCGTAATCGTTATCACTTTTTGTGGTAATCGGTTACGAGCCCATTTGTTTAGTTGTTTAGATAAAAATGATTATGAAAATGACAATGGTCTCAATGGGGACAGTATATCCCCAAGGATATATTTTCCGATAAGCTAGGGCAGTTAAAGGAAGAGCAAGCAGAAATTATAATGAAATTAGCCCAACACGATAAAGCCGATGAAAGGTTTCATATTACGGCAAATACTGTGTTAAATATGGTTCGGTTCGCTTTGGATATATTCAAAAGTTCTGAACCGAATGAACAACGGCAAGAATTGAATTTCTTATTTCAGAACTTCCAACTAAACGGCAAAAAGTTAGATTATACCTTGCGAGAACCTTTTGATAGCGTAGCAAAATACGCTAACTGTCCTACACTGCTCCGGCGGTAGGATTCGAACCTACGACCATCTCCTTAACAGGGAGTCGCTCTACCACTGAGCTACGCCGGAATAATCTCATTTTATAGAAATAAAATTTTAAAGGCAAATCAATTTTATATTGAATATGATATAATAAAAATATGGATAAATTACTTTGGACAGAATTTGTTTGGACAGACGAATACAGCGTTGGCATAAAAGTGATTGACGAACAACACCGGCAATTTTTTGGAATCGCCAATTCTATCATAAGAAGTCTTGGCGCGAAGATTTCAAGAGGCGCTTTGCTCGCGTCATTGGGAGAATTAGGGGATTATGCTTTTTACCATCTTGGCACCGAAGAGAGTTATTTTGACAAGTTTGAGTACAAAGACGCCCCAAGCCATGTGGCGGCGCACGATCAATATCGGAAAAAAATTGGAGAATTTTTTGATCAAACCAAAAACAAAAAAACAGATATCAAAAAATTGGCAGGGGAAATGGCTTCGTATTCAAGCGATTGGCTAATGAATCACATTTCTTTAGTTGATAAGAAATACACCGTGTTTTTCAAAGAACACGGGCTCTAAAAATTTTTGTTAATAAAATTAAAACCGCCGGAATTTTTCAAGCGGTTTTTTAGTTGGCGCTAAATTAGTAAAAATTCAATGCGTTTTTGACGATAATGGTATTTTGTTTTAATATCTTGTCAAGATGAAAAAAGCCGTATTAATTATTGCCTATAGAAATTTTCAAGATAAAGAATATTCCGTTACCAGGGAAGTTTTAGAAAACGGGGGAATGGAAGTTAAAACCGCGGCCAGCCAAAAAGGAATAGCCGAAGGGGTTTTCGGCCTCAAAGCAAGCGTTGATTTATTGGTGGCGGAAGTTAACCCGGTCGATTTTGATGCCGTTGTTTTTATCGGCGGAGGCGGCGCTCTGGATTATCTTGATAATAAAATTTCTTACAATTTAGCCAGTGAGACAATTAACCAAAATAAAATTTTAGCGGCTATTTGCATCGCGCCGGTAATTTTAGCGAAAGCCGGATTGCTGAAAAATAAAAAAGCGACAGTTTGGCGGAATCCTTTGGACGAAGAATCGCTCAAAATTTTACAAGAAAACGGCGCGAAATTTACAGATGAAAAGGTGGTTTCTGATGGAAGAATTATCACCGCCAACGGTCCGGCCGCGGCCAAGGAATTTGGGGAAATGATTATCAAAATGACAGAAGGGAATTAAATTTATTATGAACAATATCAGAAATTTTTGCATTGTAGCCCATATTGACCACGGGAAATCCACTCTAGCCGATCGGTTTTTGGAAATAACCAAAACCATATCTAAAGAAAAACTGCAACAAGAGCAATATTTAGACGGAATGTCTTTGGAGAGAGAGCGGGGGATAACCATCAAACTTCATCCGTGCCGGATGGATTTTGAGTTTGAAGGTTCAAAATATATTTTGAATTTGGTGGATACTCCCGGCCATGTTGATTTTTCTTATGAAGTTTCCCGAAGTTTAAACGCTTGCGAAGGCGCGATTTTGCTTTGCGATGCCACGCAGGGAATTCAGGCCCAGACCCTGGCTAATTATTATTTAGCCAAGGAAGAAGGTTTGGTGATTATTCCCGTGGTTAACAAAATAGACTTGCCCAACGCCCAAGCGGAAAAAGTTGGCCGGGAGTTGGCGGAGTTAGTCGGAGCAAAAGAAAACGAAGTTATTTTTGTTTCCGCTAAAACAGGAACCAATGTTGAGAAAATTTTAGAGGCCATCGTTAAAATAATTCCAGCGCCGGTTGGGGATATTGGCAAACCTCTGCGGGCTTTGGTTTTTGATTCTCTTTTTGACAGGCATCGTGGCGTTATCGCTTATGTCAGAATTTTTGACGGCAAAATAAAGAAGGGGGAAGAAATTAAACTTTTGGGAACCGGCAAAATATCTATTGTTTTGGAAGTGGGCGTTTTCAAGCCGAATTTTTTGCCGAAAGAAAGCTTGGAAGCCGGCGAAACCGGTTATGTCATCACCGGCTTTAAAGAAGTTAAGGAATGTCGGGTCGGCGACACAATGACCAAAGATTCAAAATTAGATATTGAACCATTAAGAGGATACAAAGAGCCGCAGCCAATGGTTTTTGCCAGTTTTTATTGCACCGATGCCGATGATTATTCAAAATTCAAAGAGGCCTTGGGGAGATTATCTTTAAATGACGCCGCTTTTACTTTCAAGTCGGAGGGTTTCTCTGATTTGGGCTTTGGTTTTCGCTGCGGATTTTTGGGGATGCTTCATTTGGAAATAATCAAAGAAAGATTGGAAAGGGAATATGATTTGGATTTGATCGCGACCGCCCCGAGCGTTTCTTATAAAGTAGTCCTGAAAGACAGCAAGGAAAGATTTATTCATTCGCCCCAAGAGTTCCCCGATGCCGGAGAAATAAAAGAAATTCAAGAGCCGTGGGTAAGATTAGAAATATTTTCCCCGGTTCAATATCTTAGTCCGATAATGGAGTTGGTGAAAAGATTCCGCGGTCTTTATAAAAAAACCGAATATTTAGCCGAGGAAATGATTTTATTTTACGAAATGCCATTGGCTTCGTTTCTGGATAATTTTTATAACGGGCTGAAGAATATCAGCGCCGGCTACGCTTCTTTGAATTATCAGTTTCTTGATTATCGCCCCGGTAATTTAGTGAAAATGGATATCAAAATCGCCGGAAAAAATGTTGACGCGCTTTCTTTCATAGTTCCGGAAGAAGAAATCCAAGTTGAAGGAAAAAGATTGGCCCTGGAGTTGAAAAAAGTCATTC
The DNA here is from genome assembly GCA_038063495.1 of Patescibacteria group bacterium. Classification (GTDB taxonomy): domain Bacteria; phylum Patescibacteriota; class Minisyncoccia; order UBA6257; family MFKM01; genus MFKM01. The sequence continues at coordinate 3,335 of JBBTUZ010000112.1, forward strand.
CGCGGCAATTATTTGAAATTTCCATTCAAGCGACTGTCGGCGCTCAAATTGTCAGCCGCGAAACAGTGCCGGCAACCAGGAAAAATGTAACCGCCAAACTTTACGGCGGCGACCGGACCCGAAAAGACAAACTGCTCAAAAAACAAAAAGCCGGCAAAGCGAAGCTCAAGAGAATCGGAACCGTTGATGTCCCTCAAGAAGCCTTTTTCGCCATTTTGAAGAATCGCTAGATAATGTATAATATTTAAATAGTTTTTTGCGGTTGATTGGCTCAAACGCGCCCATAGCTCAATTGGCAGAGCAGCTCCCTTTTAAGGAGACGGTTGTAGGTTCGATTCCTACTGGGCGCACCATGTTGGAAAAGTCAATGTCTCGCCCCGCCCGAGGCGGGGTTCGGCGACCAAATCGTACGGAGTTTTCTGGGGTAAAAAGAAATTCCCGATTCCGTTAGAAGCAAAAAAGAAAAATTTTTCATAAGAGATTTTTATATGAACAGCTGGCGCTGTTTTTTTTCTTGACAGATGCAATTAAATATGCCACCGTAGTCAACAGTATCGGAGTGTGCCGGTATGCTTTCCGCGAGAGTGTCGCGGTGAATTAGTACCTTAAAACCAGAAAAAGAGGAGGTGGCCCTATGAAGGCTGTGACGCGCGAGCAAGTCGAATGCCAGTGTCTAGGCGAAGAAGACTGCAAAGAAAACCGAGAGGTCAAGTTTCTGGATGGCAGTTCGCTTCCATCCATTCCCTATCTCGGCGAGGACGATCGCCAACGGGGGACATGGTTCGATAACAAACCTTGTCATGATTGTTCTTGCTCGCCGGGGAAGTTTCATCATCCCGGTTGCGATATGGAGATCTGCCCTCGTTGCAAACAACAGGCAATCGAATGCAACTGTCTTAACGACTGGAAAGCCTTCGAGCGACAAGAAAAGCAGGCAGAGAGGGAGTCGGAGAAGCAGTGGAAACGTGAATGGCGCGAGCGAGAGAGACAGATTCTCAAGCAGATTCTCAAGCAAGACGCCGAGCATCACCGCCTGCGCAAGGAGGGTTACACTTTTATCCGTAACGGCGGCCCTGCACCTGTTAATTTCAGCGATTGCTTCGTGCAGGCGGCCCTTGCCATGAAGTGTGTTCGGCAGAATGATGTCGCGCAGTGTTCCACAGCCTACGACAACGACGGAAAACTTATCCCTGGCGAAGTATCACTCTGGGCGAAGATTCCGAAAGTTGTCGCTCGAAAGTCCGAAAAAATTTTCAAGCTCAAGCGCGTGGGAT
>JBBTUZ010000113.1:0-1103 GCA_038063495.1 Patescibacteria group bacterium
GAGGCTGAAGGCGGCAGGTTGCTAACCTGTTATACGGGTTTAAATCCGTATCGAGAGTTCGAATCTCTCCCTCACCGCCAAGTTAGGCATTCGAGAAGAAGGAAAATATGGTAAAGTAATTTTATGACTAAAATAGAATTTTGCGAGTTTCTGGACAGTATTGATGACAAAGGCAGAATTCAGCTAAAACCGATTGGTAAGGCAAAAAACGCGGCCAAAAAACCAGCCTTAGCCGGTTGGAAAAATCTTGTTACCGAAATTACGCTTGATAAACGATTCACTAAAGGATTAGACGGCATCAAAGCTTACTCGCACATAATTATTATCTATTGGCTTGGTCAAGAAAAAAGATGTCATCTCAAACACCATCCGCAAGGCAGAAAGGATGTGCCATATGGAGGAATTTTTGCTTGCCGGTGCCCCCAGCGGCCAAACCGAATCGCGATTTCTACCGTCAAACTGCTTTCTCGAAAAATGAACAGTATCAAAGTAAAGGGGCTAGATATTCTTGACGGCACTCCTATTTTAGACATCAAGCCATATACGCCCGTCTACGATTTGGTTAAAAAAGCCAAAGTCCCCGCGTGGGTTAATCGGTTAATTTTTTAAATTTGACAAAGAAAAACAGATTTGGTCTACTTCCCTGTAGTAAATCCCTGTTTTGTCAAAAAAGCAGGGCATCTTTAAAAAATAAAAAAGGAGGTGGTTTTAATGGAAGCTTGGATAGTCTTGCGCAGATTACGAGAGGATAAGCGTCCAAAGAATTTTGGAAAGAACTCCAACGAATGGCAAGAAACAGTGAAAGTTCTAAGCCGGGCAATTCCTTTCGTCGGTAGAATTATCACGAATGGGAAAATGTATGCCGGGAAAATAAAAAAATTGGCGATGAAAAAAAACCAATTTGAATTTACCGTCGTCGGCTCTGATAAAAACGGCAGAACCAATAGCCGTTCAAAGACCCGCCGGGAAAAGATACCCCTGGAAGATTTAAGGGATATTCAAATCTTGCTTAAAAATGGCAAGCCGCTATTTTTAAGCGATTTACTCCCAAAAATGGGGGAGGAAAATGGATAGCCCGGATCATCCCGCAAAAAGAAAAAGCC
>JBBTUZ010000114.1:0-548 GCA_038063495.1 Patescibacteria group bacterium
AGTCCATTTATAATAATTTGGATCAGTAGTATTTATTTCTCGCGACCAATCAAAAGAAAGGCCAAGAGATTTTAATTGTCTTTTGAAAACCCCAATATTCCGCTTAGTAACTATACTCGGATGAATCCCCTTTTTAATGGCGTAATTTTCAGTGGGTAAACCAAAAGCATCCCAACCCATAGGAAATAAAACATTATAGCCCTCCATTCTTTTTTTGCGACTAATCGCATCTAAAGCGCTATAACTTCGGACATGACCGACATGAAGCCCGTCACCAGACGGATAAGGAAACTCAATTAAAATATATTTCTTGGGTTTTTTATCAAAATCTTTGGCTTGATAAAATTTATTTTTCTCCCAGAACGCCTGCCATTTTTTTTCAATTTTTTGAAAAGGATAAGACATTGTTTGCCTATAAAATTTTAATAAGTTTTTCTAAATCTCGGCTTTTATCAAGATAGACGCTCGCTAATTCACTACGCAGAGACAGGAGCATTAAAGGGTTATCGCGCCATTTAGGGTCTTCCAGGGAGAGGCCTGTCAAATTA
>JBBTUZ010000114.1:558-1221 GCA_038063495.1 Patescibacteria group bacterium
GCTCGCTATTTTGGCGCGAAAAATCTCTGAAGCGATGTGAGCTAATTGGTCCCTTTTTGACAAGGTTTGCCAGCGTTCCGAGGAAATCATATGAATCTTTTAAAGATTTTTTCTATTTTATCGCGAATCTCTTGTTTTTTTATTTCCATTGAACGATTATCGTCAGCCGGCCGGATATTAATCAAAGAAATAAAGTCCAGATGAAAATCCGGGTAAATATTAAAACCCCACAAATCTTGCGCTTCGGAGCCGTTTTTCATAAGCTCCTCGGCGCAATCAATATGTAATTCACAGCCAATTGAAAAAATCCCTTGTTTGATATCCGCTACCGCCTTTGTAAAGGGAAGCTGAATATCGTCTTTTGTGATTTTTCCTTCTTTGACAATCATCAATCAATTATAAAACTAAAAAACAAAAAATCAAAACTATAATGTTTATGGCAACATTTGATAAAAAACCTATCTAAATTGAACCTTGGTAGAAATATTAATATCCTATCGCAATCCATTGCGCGGTGTATGTATACGCATACCCACCAGTAGTCGGATTGCCGGTGGGATTATTAAAAGCCGCTACGATAATCGCGATCAAAATTCCGGTAGTTATTGAAGTTAATCTATGGACTCCAGTTAATTATCACATCTTCCACCCTTGGGCTGGCGG
>JBBTUZ010000115.1:0-2331 GCA_038063495.1 Patescibacteria group bacterium
CTGGCTATGAAGGCCAACCAGGAGGACAATTCCCGCCAACAGGCCCAGACGGCTGTAAAACCCAGGAAGAATGTCAACAAAAAATACAACTTCAGATTCAAAATCAGATTCAAAATCAGATACAAAACCAAATGATGATGCCGATGAATCAACCCGGCGAGCAACCGCCAACCGCTCCCACTCCCCCGTCCAGCGGCGAAATGTCGCCTCCCAGCAGTTTTGTCGCCCCTCAATCTTTATTAGGATTAATACTGTTCATATTCACCCAGGCTTTCAGGCCTTAATGCCAAAAATCTTGTTGGCGAAAAAAATTGACAAAAAAAATACTAGAGGAGTATAATTTTATTATCCTATTTCTAGGAAAAGGTCGTATCATTAACTATAGTGATTAACAAAAGACATTTAACATAGAATATTTAAAAGATATTTAGTTAAGTAGGAGATTGTTAATTTAATTTATCGTGGATTACCAAAACAGAGAAGGCGGTTTTCAGCGCCAAATGGTCCAGGGAAATTGGAAATGCGCTGAATGCGGAACAGCTATTACCGAACTCCCGTTTCAGCCCCGCGAAGGTTCAGATATTTTTTGTCGGGATTGCTACGCCAAGCGCCGACCCCCGAAAAGAGATTTTAATCGCTAGATAAATCTTGTTTGAATCCCGCCCCGATATTCATCGGGGCGGGATTTGTTTTTTAAAGAATATGCTATAATGCTATGAATTACGAAATAAAGTCGCAAACAAACAGTGAAAGAATGAATTTTCTGAAACCCAAACGGAAGCGCAGCTCCGACCGCGGTCGGAGCGTGAGCGGGTTGAAGAAAATTTATTCTTTTGCTGTTGGCCAAAACGCGCGTTTCGTAATTAAAAGTATAATGAAATGATGAACAACAAAATAAAAGATTATTTAGGCGTCGCTATTATCGCGACTATGATTATTTTCGCTTACGCGGCGACTGCTTATGTCAATGCCTTCTCTAGGTCTATTCAGCCATCTTCATTTCGCAGTTTTTCGGTTTCAGCCGAAGGGAAAATCACAACTATCCCCGATGTGGCTCAATTTTCTTTCAGCGTTAAAACCGAAGGCGGGAAAAACATCGCTGATTTACAAAAAGAAAATACCGAAAAAATGAATCAAGCCATTGAATTTGTAAAAGCCAACGGCGTTGAAACGAAAGATATTAAAACTACGAATTACAGCTTGGAACCTCGCTATCAATACTATAACTGCTCGCGTCCAGAAAATAACGCGACGCCTTGTCCGCCGCCGGATATTGTCGGTTACACCATCAACCAAACAATTTCGGTGAAAATAAGAGATTTCAAAAAAATCGGCGATGTGCTCGCGGGTGTCGTCCAAAAGGGCGCCAATGAAGTTTCTTCGCTTTCTTTCGTTATTGACGACCAAACCTTGGTCCAAGACCAGGCCCGGAACGAAGCTATTACTAAAGCCAAGACAAAAGCGGCTTCAGTAGCTAAAGCCGGCGGTTTCCGATTAGGCCGCCTGCTTTCAATTGAAGAAGGTTCAACGCCGATATATTATGGCTATGAAACAATGAAATCCGCTGGCCTAGGCAGTGAAGCCGCTTCCCCAACCATTGAGGCGGGCTCGCAAGAAATAACCATAACAATGACCTTGAGATACGAGATTCAATAACTAAACCTTAGAAATCAAACTCTTTTTCTTTTTCTTTAGCTAGCTCAAAAACTTTCAAGTTGAGTTCAAGATATTTGGCTTTGATATTTTTCTGAATGGCTTTTTTGATAGAAGACGGTTTCAGCGGTAAAAGGCCTTTAAACGAAGCCAGGGAAATGAGAAAAACGCCGGCGGCGATAGCGGCTTGAAGCTCTTTTCGGCAAATTTCTGAAGCCGGAACAAAAATCGTTTTTTCGGAAAATCTTTCTAAAATTTCCGAAATTTCTTCTTTGATCCGCGGTTTTTGATTAGCAATCGCAATGATTAAATCGTTGACTAAAAATACGGTTTTTGCCTCTTTGGAGGCGTAATAGCAAGCTCTTAAAGCGTCTTGTCTTTCTAAAGCAATAACTAAATCCGCTCCCCCTTCTTTGACTAAAGGCGAAAAAATTCCTTTGCCGAATCTAAAATGAACCTCAACCGGGCCGCCTTTCTGGGAAAGCCCGTGGAGCTCGGATGTTTTAACATCGTGATTATCAAAATAAGCGGCTTGAGCCAAAATCTGAAGCAAGGTAATCTGGCCTTGACCGCCGGTGCCGACAATAACTCCGTTAAATATATCCCTCATCCCTTAATTTTATTTACCAATATCTCCAGCAAATTTTTAACTTCTTCTTGAGCTTGAACTTCGGTTTT
>JBBTUZ010000116.1:0-2017 GCA_038063495.1 Patescibacteria group bacterium
TTTTACAAATGTATCCTCCTCCTTTCCTATCAATCGGACACGCCCAAGTGGCTTAACGCCAGTTAAGGTTTCCCAGCCAGACGGCATTGGGTAAATCTTTTCGCTGCCATCCGGTAAAACTCGCCGCATCGCGTAAGGCTTGTTCCCCCAAATGCGATGCTGTGTTCCTGGACCAGCTTCCACTGTCGGCGTTTCCTCGCCCACCTTAAGGTGGAATTCCATCGCCGCCTGTTGAGCTGGAATCGCGTGTTTTTTCCCGATTCCAAACCAAACAAGGAGCCCTAAAAGAATTACGACAATAATCGGCCATAAATTCTTTTTGGTCTTTGAGGCGCCCGATGGTTGAGAAATTTCGTCTTTTGTCTTCTTTTTTTCATCAGAAGAAGGAAGACTCCATGCAATGATTGTGATCGCAACCATTAATCCCAAAACTATCCATAAAATTGTCATTTTTTGTCCCCTCCTTCATTCTCTTTTGCTTGGCCGCTCTGACCGATCTTCAGGGCATCCAGTATATTACTGGGAATTATCCAGTTTCCAGCTTTGGTGCTGGCTTCCTTAATCGTATCCATTGCTTTGGAAGCCAAACCAATTTCGCCAAAATCCTTAATCGCCTGGGAAACCGTTCTGATTTTCCTCGCCTCGGCTTCGGCTATGATGTCTATTCTTTTAGCGTCAGCGGAGGCTTCTATTTCAATCCTCTCCTTTTCTCTTTCCGCCGACCATTTTTTAGCCGCGGCTGTTTCGTATTCTTTGCCGATAGTAGTGATAGAAGCGAACTCAATACTCTGGATATCCACTCCGAAAATCTCCCAAAGAACCCAGAGGATGCCCTTGCCGGCCAACTCCATATTTTCAATTTCTTTATCGGAACGGCCTTCGTTTTTGAGACGCTTTTTTTCTTCTACCGTGAATCTTTCCTTAGATTCTCCAAGAAATTTAAAAAGCTCGCTATCCGGCCCTTGATTTACGCCGACAAGCTCTTTAAATTCTTTATTTTCCGCCGGAATATACTGCCGAATATATGGAGTAATTCGGCTAACAGCGAATTCCAGCCACTGATGCGTTCTGAAAATGGCCCTATAGGGGTTAGTCACTCGGATAGTTAAGTTTAATCCGATGTCCAACGGCACCATCCCGGAAGTTTCCACTCCTTCCAATTTGGCGTAATAAACAGCCGACTTCACGAAAACATAATCCAAATTTTTATCGTGAGGAATTGGCTTGCCTTTACTAAATCCTTCCCAACGGAAGTCGTAACGAAACACCTGATAAAATGGCCAAATGCCCACAAACTCCAACCCGCCGCCCATAAAATGGTGGTAAATCTTGTACCACCATTTTTCTTCTTTTCGTTTTTTTTTGCCGTCCCAATAATAACCCTTGGCCAAGGCATCTTCTTTTGTTTTAAATTGCTCTCTCCGTCGACTTGGAATTACATTCCAACGATCATCAAAACGAAAACCCTCGTACTTCATAATAGCTCTGTCAAAAGCGCCATTATGAACGATGGCCTTGCCTTCACCTTCTTTATTGAAAGTGAAAAACAGATTATGCTTGGCTAGGGCTTGCGCCATCAACGAAAAAAGCACGAAAAGCGCGAAAAGAATTCCCACGCCCACCATAATGTAAAACAATATACTCATCCAACTCATCATCTCAACCACCTCCCTTTCTTTTTTTAATCCAATTTTATAAAATTATCAAAGAACTCTATTTCAAGAATAATCGGCGTTTTTACTCGCTTCTATATATCTTGAAACCGTCATAAAAATAGCATAAAATTTAATAATTGTCAAATTCTTATTGGCAAACGCTATGTGGTTTAGTATAATTGATATTACGATGAAACGATTAAGCAAGGTACTAATAGAATGGTCTCCTAACTTTGCTTATGCAATAGGCCTTATCGCAACCGATGGGAATTTATCTAAAGATGGCCGGCATTTGAATATGACCTCAGGGGACAAAGATATGATTTTAACTTTTAAAAAATGCTTGGGGCTTAAAAATAAAA
>JBBTUZ010000117.1:0-2513 GCA_038063495.1 Patescibacteria group bacterium
AATTACAGATTCTCTTGGTAAACCAGCATATATGACATGGGAACAAGTAGATGAATTATACAGGGCGGGACATGAAATTGGCTCGCACACTCTTTTTGGCGATAGCATTGTCAACACAAAATGGTTTGAGGATAAATTTGGCCGAGTCTTTGATCACAAGGAATTAGTTACACAAATCAAAGACTCAAAGGAAAAGCTAGAAAAAAGAGGCTACGAGGTTAAGACATTTGCGTATCCACTTGGTGAATGGAATAGAGATGTTGTGCAAGTGGTCAAAGAAAGTGGGTATATTGCTGCACGAGATACAACGCGTGATTATTTAATATCAGATAGGCGAACCCCGACTATTTCTTACGATCAAAATTATATTTGGCATATGCATTACCACAAGCCAGAATTACAATCTTTAGAAGAACTTAAAAAATCTATTTGGTACAATGCTTGGTGGCAATTTGAAGATAGATATACAATAAGTGCAGATAACAATAAAAATATTAAAAGGTTGTCATCTTTAAAATTAGCCGAAGATTCTTATGAGATAGTTACATTACCCGATGTGGGGGACAAGATTAAAAATAAATTTATTGTAAATCATGATGGTAATTTTACAATAGAAGTTTTTGGATCAACCGGAGAAAATTTGAAAGATTTCTATTCTTATTTAGAAAATATAAAAATATCTATTGATGGCAAAGCACTTAAAACAAAGGCCGGCGATAAAAGTTCTTGTTTAGAAACAAGCAACAGATATTATTGTTCTTATTTTGTCTATAGTAATTTACAAAAGGGCGTGCATTCAATTGGGGTTGAAAGTGATAATAATGGCTTTGTCAGGGTTGATAAGTTTAGGGTATTCAGGGAGATTTCAATTCAAGACTCCTACGAAGTGACTATTGCCGAATTTAAAAGTAATTCAGATAAAATAATAGATTCAATAGATTTCGGTGTAACTTTTAGCGATGATTTTAACGGAAATGAAGTTATAGAGGAATCTGGAAGTATAAACAAAAGTTCAAGCCCGTACTGGTGGATAAATTCCGGCGCGTTTTTAATTAAAGAAGGCGGAGTTGGTAAAACACTTTTTGGTGGAATTGATAAAAATTCCAAATGGCAAAAATCATATTTACAGTATAATGCCGTGGACACCGACAACGGTTTCCATCCCCAAAACATTTTTCGTTTGATTACCAGAAGCAGATGGCAGAATTTTCAGCAAACAATTTATGCCAAAATTAAAAAATATAATTTAAGCGAGAGTAAAAACCGGTCAGAATCCAATGGATTGCTCCTTTTTAATAGGTACATAGATTCTGATAACCTGTATTACACCGGCATCCGCGTCGATGGCACGGCAGTGATAAAAAAGAAGATAAACGGCAATTATTACACATTGACGCAAAAGTCTTTTTACAAAACCAATGCACCATATAACAGAGATACTAATCCAAATATTATTCCGGACCAGAAATGGATTGGTTTGAGAAGCGAAATAAAAACAAATTCCGATAATACGGTGGACATAAAGCTTTTTATTGATAAAGATAAAACAGGAAATTGGGTATTGGCCGCGGAAGCAATTGATGATGGCAAAAGCTACGGCGGTGGGGCGATATTAAACGAAGACTACGCTGGTATCAGAGCCGACTTTATGGATGTCGAGTTTGACGATTATAAAATTATAAAACAATAATTAAATATAAGCCCAAAGCCAAATCCGAAACGAGCGGGCAAAAATTTCCTAAGGATTTATAAATGACATGAAAACTGCTGGCATAAAAGTAGCCAACTAAGTAATCAAATAATTTTGTGTCTTTGATCAAAACCTCAAATCTTTCTTTGAGATTTTGGCCTTTTTCATTTGTGATAAATGCTAAGTCTGAATTCATAAATTTATTTTGAGATCACCTTATCCGGTCTTAAAACTTTTTTTATTAGCTTCTTGAAGAATTTTGATTGTTGCGGCAACCGAAAGATTGTCGCTCGACAAAAGTATCAAACGTTCACCCAATTGATTCAACAATGGACTCAAAAATTCATCGGCCCATGATGGCGACAAGGTTAATACGCCAGAAAAATCTATTTCCAGTTCCTCATCTTTAGAAACTTCCCGTAAGGTTGGCTGGAATGCTTTGAAAGCCTCACTCCCCAATTCCCGCGATATCAATGTCTTGCCAAATTTTTCTAGTTGTAATTTCATATATTTTTATTTACTAAAATTCTATTTTTGCTAAACATCCCCGCACAATACGCTGACCGCGCGTCACACGAAAGACTTTGTCTGAATCTTTCATCCGTACTTCAGCATCTCCGCTGGTATAAAACAAGTCAATGGGTTGAGCAATTACAACCTCGCGAACAAGTTTAAGACCATTACCGCGCTTCTCCGGCGCTCGGCCGGAAATAAATTCGGTAAAAGCGACCTTTACAGCTTCTACATGGTTCTGAAGTTCCGGGCGAACTTGGCGTAATGTTTCTAAAATACCCAATCCTCTATCGGCAAGAACAATGATACG
>JBBTUZ010000118.1:0-8912 GCA_038063495.1 Patescibacteria group bacterium
TCTTTGAATTGTCCGATTATGCGTTCTTTCTCGTCGTAAGCCGAAGTGTTTGGGTCTTTATAGGCGGGGATATTCACCGCGGTGACAATATGCTCTTTTTCGTATTCTTCCTGGCTTCGTAAATCTACCAAAACATAACCGTCCGTCTGCCCTTTAGACATTTTTTGGCGCACGCTGTGCGGGCTAACATGGACCGCGTTTTCTATTTCATAAAATTCCTTGATAAGCTCTTGTTTGGTTGGCTTAGAATTATTTTGGAGAATGATAGTCGCGCCGCTGCCAACAACAGCGCCAATAATTGACGAGATAATTATTGTTTTGATTGTTTGATTCATAATTAATTATTATTTTATGGCTGTTTGAATAATGGATTTAAACTCTTCAGAGCTTCTTGGATTTTGCAACCTTTCCCCGTTCAAAAAGAAAGTCGGCGTCGCATCCACCCCAAAGCGAAGACCGCTTTGATAATCAGCATTTACTTTATCTTTGATTTCCCTTAAATCAATATCCGCTTTGAACTGGCTCGCGTTTAAACCAAGCGATTCGGCGTACTGTTCAAAAAATTCCTTGGCCTTTCTTTGATTTGACCATTCTTTTTGATTTTCAAAAATGAGGCCGTGCATTTCCCAAAATTTGCCTTGCTTGCCGGCGGCTTCAGCGGCGCGCGCCGCCAGCTCGGCATTTTGGTGAATTTGGCGCAAAGGAAAGTGGCGATAAACAAAAGCAATGTCGCCGCCAAACTCCTTTGTGATTTGTTTTATTATGGGATGATACACGCCGCAAGCCGGGCATTGAAAATCGCTGTATTCAACAAGAACAGTCTCTGCCTCCCGATTTCCTTCAATCTGGTCAGAAGCCGAAACGACATTTACTGAAAAAGCTATCGGCCCAGCAGACGATCGGTTTGAAAGCCGCGCCAATCCCCAAGTCAATCCTCCGACAACAAGAATAACCACGAGCCAAACTCCGCTCAATTTTAAGATTTTTATTTTTTTCCGGCTTTGTTGTTCGTCCAATTTTTTTTCTTGCCGCGATTCTCGGCGTTCTTGATTAGTAGGCTGTTGTGATTGTTGTGTTTCCATTTTTTTTATTTTATAAATCCAACATCCGCACCAATGACTTTAGCAATCTTTTTCAGTATATCAGATTTATAAATCAGCCAGCAACCCGCCTGCTTTAATTAGACACCGCAACTGCCGCCGCTTTTTTGAACAGGCGCGGTGAATTTTTTTAGAATTTGCTGATATCCGGAACCGCTTGAATAATCTACTCCCAGCAATTCTTTAGGGTCGGCCTGCTCCCATTCAACGCCGCTAGACGCAAGGTATTGCGCGATGGTCAAATAGGTGTCCGGAAACCAATACGCGTTTACCTGAAGCGCGGCTTTATACATCGCTTCCTCTCTTACGCCCTGCGATGCCATAAGCTCCAAAAGCCCCAACATCGCCATTCCGTGATTGCAGTCAGGAAAATGAGTGGAATTACCACAACAGGGACGATAAATATTTTTGCTTACTTGTTCAACCAATTGCTGTTGTTCCGGCGTTAAAGCAAAAAAACGATGCTGGCTGTAATGGCTCATCGCGTCGCCTTGCGCGAGCGTCCAGCCGCCGGTAGAAGCAAAATTTCCGGCTCCGCCATATCGCGGATCATTCATCGGCCCATTTTCCAAAATATCATTTTTCGCGCCCAATCCCAAAGCCCAAAAAAGATTAAGAAGAAATCCGGAATTTTCCGAAGTTATTTTTATATTCCCATTGCCTGCTTTTTCAAGAAGCCGCCGATTGGTTTCGCTTATGCCCCCTCGGCTCGCGTACATTGAATCAAATTTTTGCTGGTCTATAACGCCGGCGCTTGCCAATTTTATCCCGAGGTCACCCCAACGAACCGGCAAAACAACTCCTTCTGACGGCAAGACTTTTTCTTCCAAAGTTAAAGCTAAATCGTTTAAATTCGCCGCGGTCATTTCTTTTCGCGGAGCATCAGATTTTAATCCCGTCGTGTACACCCACGCTCCGACAAAAATAACGGCGGAAATAAGAATGCTGACCGAAAGTATGTAGTCTTTCTTAACCGGTTGGACTTTCGGGGAATCTTCTGTTATTTTATTTTCTGTTTCGTTTTCCATATTTTTAAGTTTATTTTTTATTATACAATAAAACACAGCCGCTTTCTTGCGATAATTTTTCAATCCCCTGCTCGCCTTCAAGTTTTTTCCCATCTGGGAATTTCCATGTCGGATAGCCGTTTATGCCAGCCGCCAAACATTTTTGCGGGTCGTCCGAACATTCAACATACGGCACAAAACGGAAAGCATCGCCAAAAGATTTCTTTTCGTTCTGGCAATGCGAACACCAATCCGCGCCGTACATAGTTACACTTTTGCTCGCGAGGCATTGCGCGAAAGCGTCAAGCTCGCCGCTCGCTTGTTGTCGGGGAGATAACAAATAAATGGCGCTGATTGTCGCGACACTGACACCGAAAATAATAAGATATTTATTTTTCATCGCAACAATCAACCATTTTATTTACAATGTCTTCAAATGTCCAAGGCTGATCGTTTGCCGCTATTTTTTTAAATCCGGAAGTGTCAATGAGTTTCAACCGCAACGCCCAAAAAATGGAATACATTTTATACGCCCTGTCGTACATTTCTTTTGCTTCGGTTTGCTTGCCGTCGGAATAAAGTTTCGCGCCCACCTCAATAAGCCGCATAGTGGTCGCGAGCAAATGCTTTGAGACGCACCATGTTTCGCCCTCGTTTTTGTCCATTATTTTGGCGAGTAATTCTTTTCTCATATTCCGCGCTTCGCCCAAAAGGTCAAAGTATTCCGATTTTTTAGTTTTTACGCCGGTAAAGAAAAAATGTTCTTCAAGGCTTATCAGATTCATAACGGCGATGCTCAAATCTTCTTCGGTAGAAAGATCAACGCTTCCGGATTTTTTCATTTTTTCAATCTTCTCAAGCAAAGTCTCAAATTGCTGTTTGGTAAACATAATGGTTATTGATTAGAAAATAAATATAATTATTCCGAGAATAATCATAGCGATGCCGCCCCAAATTCTCATATGTTTCGTTTCGGCCTTTTTCCACGCCTTTACTTTTTCCAGAAGCGCATTTTCACTCGCGATAAGCAAAATCACCACTAACGGCAAAATAAAGATGAGATTATAGAGTAAAAGGTAGCCGACTCCGACAAGATATGTGCCCTGATCGTGGAGCAACCCGAGCACCATTAGATACGGCCCGCCGGTGCAGGGAAACTCGCACAAGCCCACCAACACGCCCAAGAGAAACGCAGTCGGAAGCGAAGCCTTGTTCATAAGCTCGGCTATTTTACGGTGCGCCGACTGCGGAACGCGAAGCTTAATCGGAAATGACGGAAAAAATTCGCTAATAAGATTGATGCCGCCAAACACGATTAGGATCGCCGCTCCCACTTTGGCCATAAAATGCGGCGTGTTGAAAAGATGAAGCGCTTGAAAAATTCCAAGACCTATCAGGATATAAACCGCCAACAAGCCCAAAATATAGATGCCGCCAATTTTCAGAATGCCGGATCGCGTTTTCCCGATGGAAAGAAGGAACCCTATCGTCAGAAGCAAAATGCCGAAAGCGCACGGGTTGATGCTGTCAATTAAAGCGGCGACACCCACCAAAGGAAGCAGCCATTTCCCTTCGCCGCTCAAGTTCCAAAGCGCGGTCGTGCCAATATTGCCCATTTTGAAGAAGATGACCGATCCGAATAACAAGATGCCGATGGCAATAAAAATTATAAGTTTTTTGCTCATATAATTTAAGGGGTGACGATGGCGGCAAATTGAAGTTCAACCGGCTGCCCGGCGTTATTTTCTATGGTAATCGTCCTTTGGATTTTACCAACACCAGCAGGGCCATGCGCCGCCGGATCAAAAACAACTTCAACGGTTGTTTCCTCATTGGGATTGACCGTCTGATTTATTTTGGGAATGGCCGCGTGCCCGGGCATGCCGTAAGGCCCAAACTGCTTGCCTTTATTTATCAGAGTGGCGGTCGTACACATACACGAAGTATAGATTTTATTGATGACAACCGCTTCATTGCTTGTGTTTTTAATTTTGAATGCGCGCTTTACTTTTCCGGCCGCCATTGAAATTGCGCCGAAATCATAATTGCTTGTTTCTTCCACGGCAAGCGTTCCGTTGCTATTCGCTTGAACAGGCGGCGCGCTCGGAGCATCCGGACGCGCGATAAAGACAAGCCCTCCGAGAACTAAAATTGTGACGATAATACCGATAATAGTTTTATTCATAATGTTAATTAAATTACAAATACAAAAACCCTACATAATAGGGCCAAATTGACGCGCGATCTAAAATCCGTTGGACAAAACGGTTTTACATCGGCGTCCTAAAAAACAGCGGGGCTATTTTCGTGCAAGGCCAACCAGCGAACAAGCTCTTGTTTTTGAGACGAAGAAAAATAAACCCTAGATTTATACCGGCCTAAATTAAATTGAAATGACTTGGAAAAAAACGACGGGAAAACACCAAAGCCGACAAAAAGAATTAACGAGAACATAAATAAAAGGATGTTCGCCAAGCTCTCGCCGAATATGGCTAAAGAAAAACTCCTGAACGCCTCAAGGTGAAAAGACACATAATCCAACTTTACTTGCTCGGGACAGTTAACGCCGCGAGCTGTTGCCGCGAAACAACCGCCATTAAGGTTGTGCCCATTAGCGTGCGTCATAACCGAAAATCCCAATACGACAACGCCGACAAAGCTAATAAACAATAAAATCGCGAGCGACATTTTCATCTGTTTAGTATACCATACTACACGCTCTTGGCTTTTAATCTTAATGAATTGAGAACAACCGAAAGCGAAGAAAAAGCCATTGCCGCCGCGGCGAAAATCGGATTTAGTAAAATTCCAAAAAATGGGTAAAAAATTCCGGCGGCAACGGGAATAAAAACGATATTGTAAAAAAACGCCCAGAAAAGATTTTGTTTGATTATTTTGATGGTTTTTTTAGAAAGCGTTATGACTTCGGGAATAAGCGTTAAGTCGCCGCGCATCAATGTAATATTTGCCGATTCCATGGCAATGTCCGTGCCTTCGCCCATAGCGATGCCGAGGTGCGCCTGCGTTAAAGCCGGCGCGTCATTGATGCCATCGCCGATCATCGCCACAACTCTTCCTCGTTTTTGCAGTTCTTTTATTTTATCAACTTTATTTTCCGGCAATACCTGGCTCATCACATTTTCAATGCCGGCTTCTTTGGCAATGGCCTTAGCTGTTCTTTCGTTGTCCCCGGTAATCATCCATACTTCCATTCCTTTTTTCTTTAAAATCTCCACCGCTTTTTTAGATTCAATTTTTATAGCATCGGCAACGGCTAAAATTCCTTTTATTTTATTTTCCGCGGCAAGCATCATTACTGTCTTGCCTTCATTTTCTAAATTTTCAATTTCCTTTAAATATGGCGAAATGTCAAATTTTAAATTTTCCATCAACGCGCGATTTCCAAAGTAGACCGCGATATCTTTTCCGTTTATTTCTAAAATGCCCTTTATCCCTTTTCCGGGCAAAGCTTCAAAATTTTTCACCGGATAGCGATCAATTTTTTCTGATAAATCTTGGCTCAAGGTTGATCCGTATTTCAAAATTGCTTGCGCTAAAGGATGTTCCGATTTTTGTTCAAGACTGGAAGCCAAAGAAACAACCTCCGATTTACTTCCGTTTTCAAAAGCGACTATGTCGGTCAGCTGGGGTTTCCCTTGAGTCAGAGTGCCGGTTTTATCAAAGACAACGGTATTTATTTTATGGGCGATTTCCAAACTCTCGGCATCTTTTATTAAAATCCCCTTTTTGGCGGCATTTCCGGTGCCAACCATTATGGCCATTGGCGTGGCAAGACCTAAAGCGCAAGGACAAGCGATAATTAAAACCGCGACAAAATTAATAAGCGCGAAATTAAAAGCCGGTTGAGGTCCAAACGCATACCAAGCAATAAAAGTTAAAACGGCGATAGCCAAAACCGCCGGCACAAAATAAGAAGAAACAAGGTCTGCTAACCGCTGAATCGGCGCTTTTGACCCTTGCGCTTGTTCAACCATTTTAATTATCTGGGCAAGCACTGTTTCTTTGCCTATTTTTATCGCTTTAAATGTCACCGTTCCATACCTGTTAATAGTGCCGCCGATAACTTTTGAGCCAATTTCTTTATGCGCGGGCATTGATTCTCCGGTAATCATTGATTCGTCAATTTCCGATATTCCTTCAACAATTTCTCCGTCCACTGAAATTTTTTCTCCCGGCCGCACCACGATTAAATCGCCGATTTTTACTTCTTCTATTGAAATTTCAATTTCTTTCCCGTCTCTCAATATCTTTGCCGTCTTCGGCTGAAGTCCGATAAGTTTTTTAATGGCTTCCGACGCGCGATTTTTCATTGCTATTTCAAAATAACGGCCAAGGAGTATCAATATGATAATAATCGCGGATGTGTCAAAATAAATTTTCGGCGATAATCCTCCCTGGCTGAAAAATTCAGGGAAAATAGTGGCGCTCAAACTATAAAAATACGCCGCCAAAGTGCCAATAGCGATTAAAGTGTTCATATCGGCCGCGCGATATTTGAAAAGCAATTTAAGACCGCTGTAAAACTGCCAGCCCGCCCAAAATTGCACCGGCGTGGTTAAAATAAGAAGAACAAAATTATTTGATAAAAATTTTAGCGCCTCCGCGTAAACTGGCGCCCAATCAGCGAAATTTTGCGTTAAAGCGGGAAAACTGCCGATAAAAATCAACGCCGATAATATCCCGCCAGCCCAAAGTTTTTTTCTTAAAATTTTCAGCTGTTTTTCTTGCTCAATTTTTTCTTTATCTAAAAGGTCTTGTGTTTCGCCGGACTCTTTGATGGGTTTGTATCCGATGTCAATAATCACTTTAAAAATTTCTTCAAGAGAATTCTTGGCCGGATCAAAAACTATTTTCGCCCGCTGATTGGGAAAATCAACATCAATTTTTTCAATGCCCGAAAGTTTTTTCAAAGCGCTTTCCACCATCATCGCGCAATGCGCTGAATCCATACCAAGAACTTTCAAAGACGCTATTTCCAAATTATTAGCCGACGATTCAGGACTTTTATCTTTTAATTGATTGTCGGTTGGTAATTGGTTGTTGTTGATTATCAAAGTGTATCCGATATCTTTAATGGCTTTTGCCAAATCGTTTTCTGAAACTAAATTATCGTCAAATTCAATCAGCGCCGATTCATTAACTAAATTTACAGAAGCCGATTTAACTCCGGCCTGTTTTTGAAGCATCCGTTCAATCGTCATCACGCAACTGGCGCAATGAATTCCTTTTATTTTGAATATTTCCTTTTTCATATTATCGCCGTTGATTCTTCACTCATCTCTATTTATTCAACGACGCGCGTTCCAATAAGTCAATCCCCTTTAGTTCCGCGCGCGCTATGCCTATCGGCAGGCAAATTCAAAAAGCAAAGAACATTTTTCTTTGGTGTCCGCCGAGGCTCTGCGAGGCGGTGGCGGAACTAATGCGGACTCGGTTTTGCGAAAACTATTTTTTGGGGAAAGGATTTCGCAAAACACTCGGCTACTCTTTTTTGAATTCGGATGTCGCAAGCGGAGGAGGAGGGGTTTGGGGAGGAATCCTCCGCTTGCTCCGCTGTTTTCTTTTGGCGAATTTCGG
This sequence comes from Patescibacteria group bacterium, assembly GCA_038063495.1. Lineage (GTDB taxonomy): Bacteria > Patescibacteriota > Minisyncoccia > UBA6257 > MFKM01 > MFKM01. The sequence goes on from JBBTUZ010000118.1 coordinate 7,706, forward strand.
GCGGGCTATTTTCCAGCTTTTTTAGCGGCTTCTTCAATCCAAGTTCCCATGTTTGTATATCCGTCATTATTTACCCAATCATATGTTGGGTAGATACTTGAAAGCAACACCTTTTGCCCATTCCTTGTTATTGACCAATCTTCAAATGGATTTTTTCCTTTGCTACTCGTCAAACCTTTACTATTTTTTTGATTGTGGACATAAATTCCTAAAAGACCATTTCCCTTTTTATGACTACTTGTTATCTCGTAATTAATCCATTTTCTTCCAGCAGTACTTGATCCAATTAAAACAACAGTTACTGATGTTCCGACTAATTGTCCGTCAATCCATTTCTCGATTTCAGAATCTTGTTTTTTCTTCACTTCTTCCCATTCTACAGAATTGAAAAATCCAGCTGATTTTCTGTCTTGCGTAACCCAGCTGTTTTTGATTTGTGAAGCTCGCCAACAATCGAGGGAATAATGAAAACTAAAAAATGTTGATCTTGCCATATTTTTATTTTATTAAGTATGCAATTAGTAATGTAACGCCCACCAATGGTAAATAAAAAACGAAAAGTGTATCCGAAAACATTGAGCATATCCAACCATTTTTCTTATCTTTTTTATATTCGTCTGTGTTCATAGAAAAATCGATCTCTTTTTCGTCTAGTTTTCTAACATGGTTATATAAAGCTCTAAATAATCGCTCCTGTGAAAGAAAATAACCATCCAAAATCCAAAAAATAATAATTGGAAAATAAACGACAAAAATATAATCAGGGTTTGCATCTTTTACAAACAATGCAAACAGTCCAGCAACCAATGAGATTGTCCATCCTCTCAAGAAGAATAAATTACTGGCCATTCGGCTAATGGTCGCTTGGATAAATTCAAGATGTTTTCGTTTATTTTCCATAATTATTGTCAGAAATGTTAGCTGGGGATAACTCGACTTTGATTTTCTACTTTTGTTCTAGTATAATCTATACATAGGAAACAAGTCAAATATCTAAAAATATATGCTTACAAAACGCCAAAAAGAAGTCCTCGACTTTGTAGAAAGTTATACAATAAAGAAAGGATACTCTCCCTCTTTTGAAGAGATCAGGAAACGACTTAAACTCGCTTCTGTTTCAACTATCCATTTTCATATCTCAAAACTCAAAAAAGGTGGCTATTTGGGAAATATAGAAAATAAAGCTCGTACCATCAGTGTTGCGTCT
>JBBTUZ010000119.1:0-3708 GCA_038063495.1 Patescibacteria group bacterium
GTCAAGCGGAATTTTTTTTCATTGCGAAAACCGCGATTTTTTTGTAGAATAAATTTATGATAAATGTCGGGATAGTCGGACATACGGGAAGATTGGGCAAACCCCTTTTAAAAATATTAGAAAATCATCCTCAGGTAAAAATAGTTTATACGGAAAGCAGAAAGGAAGGAGTTTGGGGAAATAAATCTGATGCTGATTTTATTTTTTTAGCACTTCCTTACGGAGAAAGTGAAAACTATTTACCGAGCTTTAAAGGAAAAAAAATAATAGATTTAAGCATTGACCATAGGTTGGATAAAGGCTGGGTTTACGGTTTGCCCGAGCTGAATAAAGATAAAATTAAAAACGCTGAAAGAATTGCCAACCCCGGCTGTTACGCGACAGCCATACTGGAGGCCTTATCGCCCGTAAAAAATCTTGTAAGCGATATAAAGATAAAGGCTTATTCAGGCGTTTCCGGCAGGTCAGAACAAAAAATAAATAAGAAAAATGGCATAGAAAGGTATGCCAAAGCCAGAGAGCATCCTCAGGTGGCTGAAGTTGAAAAATATTTAGGAAAGCCAATAGAATCATTTGAGCCCCATATTGTTTATTCATTAAAAACAGGAATTTTTGTGAAAATAGAGGCGAAACTGCGAAATCAAAAAGAGTTAGATGATTTGTTCAAAAACTCATTCGCAGATAAACCCTTTCTAAAACTCGTTGATTTTCAAGACAGTAATGATGTGGATACCAAGCATCTGGAAAAAATTATTTCAGGAGTAGTAAATTCAAATTTCTGCCAAGTATCTTTTTGCCTAAATAAAAAATCAATTATAATTACCTCTGCCCTGGATAATTTAATTAAAGGCGGTTCGGGTCAGGCTGTTCAAAATTTCAATTTAGTGTATGGATTAGACGAAAAAACAGGACTTATTTAAAGGACTTATTTAAGTAAAATCAAATCATGTAATGGTTCAATAGCTTGTATCCACCCCACCCTATAGAATATGGACATGGCATATAACAATAATCCAAATCTTCCTCGGGTTCGCATGCAAGTGGTTTTGGTTCCCCTCGCTTCGCTCGGCGACTAATTGGTATTCAATTTTGGGGGAAGTTTTTTTTAATCATAAAATCCGTAAGATTTAAGTTATCCAAACAGCAGAAATGTTGTTTTTTTGTTGCTTGACTCTTAATCTCTAACTATAGATAATAAATACTTAGCCCGCGCGATAGTCGATTTTAAACAATGCAAAAAAATAAATTTCCAATTTTTCCTATTTTAATAATTTTATTGGCGATTTTGGCCGGGGTTTTTGATTATCAGCCGGCTTGGTCTTGGGCGCGTTCCAAGGTTCGTTTGCCCGAGAGTTTCAGTCGGGATTGGCGGTTGGGCCTGGACTTGGTGGGCGGCAGTCTTTTGAATTACGATATTGACCTTAGCCAAGTGGCGGCCACGGAGCGTGATTCGGTAGTTGAGGGCTTGAGAGATGTTATTGAAAGAAGGGTTAATCTTTTCGGCGTCAGCGAACCCCAGATTTATACCGCCAATGCCGGAGAACAGCGTCATTTAAGCGTGGAGTTGGCCGGCATTAAAGACATCAACCAGGCAATTCAAATGATTGGCGAGACGCCGCTTTTGGATTTTCGGGAAGTGGAAGAACTGCCTAAAACCGAAGACAAAGAAGCGAGCTACAATTTTATTCCCACTAATTTAACCGGCCGCTATATTAAAAGCGCGCAGGCAAGCATAAATGATTTAGGCAAACCCGTGGTTGGCATTGTTTTCAATGACGAAGGGGCAAAAATTTTTGAAGAATTAACCAGCCGGAATGTCGGCAAGCCATTGGCAATTTTTCTGGACAACGAACTGATTGAGATACCGGTGGTCAGGGAAGCAATAAGCGGCGGCGAAGCCCAAATTTCCGGCAATTTTACTCCGGACTCCGCCCGGAAATTAGTGGAGCGATTTAACGCCGGCGCTTTGCCCGCTCCGATTAAATTAATCAGCCAGCAGACAATCGGCGCCAGCTTGGGCTTGGATTCTTTAAAAAAGACAATTTTGAGCGGCCTCATCGGTTTTCTTTTGGTAGTTCTTTTTATGATTGGTTATTATCGGGTTACCGGTTTAATCGCTTGCCTGACATTGCTTATTTACATTTCTTTATCTTTGGGGATTTTTAAAATTATTCCCGTGACTATGACCTTGGCTGGCATCGCCGGTTTCATCCTTTCAATCGGAATGGCGGTTGACGCCAATGTTTTGATTTTCGCCAGAATAAAAGAAGAATTAAAAAAAGGCTTATCAAAAACAGCGGCCATTGAAGAAGGGTTTCGCCGCGCCTGGCCGTCTATTCGCGATTCCAACGCCAACACTATGATTATTTCCGTGATCCTTTTTTATTTTGCCACGAGTTTTGTTAAAGGATTCGCTTTGACGCTTTTAATCGGCGTTTTGATGAGTATGTTTTCGGCCATCACGGTCACCAAGTCGTTATTGGAAATGTTTGTCAGGGAGCCAAAAAATCAATGAAAATAGACATCATTAAATATCGCAATATTTTTTTCCTATTTTCCGGCGTTTTAATTTTCGCCAGTATTCTTGCTTTTTTCTTTTTCGGCGTTAAACAGGGGATAGATCTGGTTGGCGGCACTAGTTGGCAAATTCAAATAAAAAATTTTGAGGTCAAAGACAGCGATTTAAAATCAGCCTTGACGCAAGCATCCGGCTACTCGGATTTAATAGTCAAATCTTTGCCCGACGGAAATTTTATCGTAAGATTTCCAAGCATTTCTGAAGAAAATCATCAAGAATACCTCCAAGTTTTAAAAGAAAATTTTGGCGAAATTAAAGAAGAGGGCTTTCAGAGTATTGGTCCCATCATCGGCCAGGAATTAAAACAGCGTTTTCTTTGGGTAGCTTTAATCGGGCTTTTGGCTATTTTATTTTATGTGGCTTACGCTTTTCGGAAAGTTTCTTATCCGATCAAGTCATTTAAATATGCCTTTGTCGGCATCCTCTGCCTTTTCCATGATGTTATCGTTCCAATCGGCATTATGGCGTTTCTTGGTTGGCGCCACGGCGTGGAAATAGACACGAATTTCATTGTCGCTCTTTTGTTTATTTTAGGTTTTTCAATGCACGATACCATTGTTGTTTTTGACCGAATAAGAGAAAACCTGATTTTAACTCATAACAAAGGAAATTTTGATTTCGCCGCGCCGATCAATTCAGCGATTCGGCAAACCTTCGCGCGTTCCGTTAACACTTCTCTGACCGCGGTCTTGGCGATCGCGCCTCTTTATTTCATCGGGCCGCTTTCTTTAAAATACTTTATATTGACTTTAATGCTGGGAATAATCGTTGGCACCTATTCTTCAATTTTTATCGCCAGCCCGCTTTTGTATGTCTGGCATCGCAAGAAATAAAATAAGAAATGAGACAAAATTGGCACGCTCTCTCTGTTGACGAAGTTGCTCAAGAACTTAAGAGCGATTTTTATCGGGGTTTGTCGGAAGAAGAAGCAACGAAGCGGCGGCAAGAATTTGGCCTTAACAAACTGCCCGAAGAAAAACCTTTATCTAAACTAAAGATATTTTTAGAACAATTTAAAAATCCCTTAATTTATATTTTAGTCATTGCCGGAATTGTCACCCTGGTTTTAAAAGAATACGCCAACGCTGTTGTCATTTTTAGCGCGGTTTTTTTAAATATCATTTTTGGAT
>JBBTUZ010000119.1:3718-5690 GCA_038063495.1 Patescibacteria group bacterium
CAAGAGAATAAAACATCGCGAATTTTATCGGAATTAAAAAAAATAACCAAAATCAAGGCTTTCGTCGTAAGAAACGGCGAAGAAAAAGAAATTAGTCAAGAAGAATTAGCGCCGGGCGACATAATCTTGTTATATCCGGGAAACAAAGTTCCAGCCGACGGGAGATTGATAGAGTCTCATAACTTGAAAGTTAACGAAGCTTCTTTGACCGGCGAATGGTTTCCGTCTGAAAAAATAACCGGAGTTTTGCCGGAGAAAACGCTTTTGGCTGACCGAAACAATATGATTTTTATGGGTTGTGTGGTTGAAAGCGGGCGAGGAAAAGCGATTGTCGCCGAAACCGGATTAAAAACGGAAATTGGCAAGGTGGCGGAAATGATTAAAGAAGCCAAAGAAGAAAAGACGCCTTATCAGAAAAAAATAATTCATTTAAGCAAAATTATCGGAGTTTTAATAGTTCTTTTTTCTCTTTCAATTTTTGTTTTGGGAATAACGGCTGACCGGGAAATTTCTGAAATGTTTTTGACGGCCGTGGCCGTGGCCGTGGCGGCCATTCCCGAAGGATTGCCGATAGGCATTACTGTTATTTTGTCTATTGGGATGCAAAGGATTTTGAAAAAGCGGGGTTTGGTCAGAAAAATGGTTGCCGCCGAAACTCTTGGGAGTACTTCTATTATTTGCACCGATAAAACCGGCACTTTGACCGAAGCTAAGATGCAAGTGGCGGGAATTTTCAGCGAGACAAAAGAAATTCTCATTGACGGTCAGAAATATTCGGAAAAAATTGATAAAGACAGTTTGGAGGCCCATATTCTGGCTTTGAAAATCGGAATGCTTTGCACCGAGGCCTTTATTGAAAATCCCGAAGATGAGCTTCATAAATGGGTTGTTCGGGGAAGGCCGGTGGAAAGGGCCTTGCTTCTCGCCGGCATTCAAGCCGGATTTTCAAAAAAAGAATTAGAAAAAGAGCAGCCAAGAATTGACGAGCAGTTTTTTGATCCGGTTCATAAATATTCCGCCACCCTGCACCGCTTTTCCAAAGGAAATATTTTATATGTTTTGGGAGCTCCGGAAATAATTTTAAAGATGTCTAAATTATCTTCGGAAAGCCTAAATCAGCTTAACCAAAAACTTGATAATTTAGCTTCTCGTGGTTCCCGTGTTTTAAGCTGCGCCTATAAAAAAATTAGCGGGACAAAAATAGAAGATACGGATTTTTGTAAAATGACTTTCGTAGCTTTTATCGCTTTTCACGACCCTATCCGAAAAGAAGTTAAAGAGGCGATTGAAATTTGCCGGCAAGCGGGGATGAGGCCGATTATCGTGACCGGCGACCATAGATTGACAGCCAAAGCGATTGCCGAAGAATTGGGACTGCCGGCCAAAGAAGAAAATATTATTGACGGCAATGAATTGGAAAAACTAAGCGACGCGGAATTTCAAGAAAGATTGAAGGAAATTGAAATTTACGCTCGCGTTGAACCGAGGCAAAAATTGAAAATTATAGAAGCCTGGCAAAAAAGAGGAGAAGTGGTGGCAATGACCGGCGATGGCGTTAACGACGCGCCGGCTCTTAAAAAAGCCGATATCGGAGTGGCCATTGGTTCTGGGACTGACGCGGCCAAAGAGGCCTCGGACTTAATTCTTTTAACTGATAATTTTTCAATCATCGTGGCGGCGGTTGAAGAAGGCAGAGTAATTATTGACAACATAAGGAAGACAGTCACTTTATTGGTTTCTCAATGTTTTTCAGAAATAATTTTAATCGGCGCCAGTATCGTCGGGGGATTGCCTTTGCCGATTTTGCCCGTTCAAATTTTATGGGAGAATTTAATTGAAGGCAGTCCCCAGGGGATTGCCTTGGCTTTTGAACCGAAAGAAAAAGATGTAATGGAAAGAAAACCGGAACATCCGAATCGTCCGCTTTTGACAATTCCAATGAAGACGATAATTTTCGGTTTCGGTATTTTTA
>JBBTUZ010000120.1:0-4300 GCA_038063495.1 Patescibacteria group bacterium
TAGCGGGTAAAACCTTGGGCTCTAGCCGGGTGTTGTCGTAATTCGGCTGCCAATCAACCGTTTCTTTTTCAATGTCGTTTAATAATTCCTCGGCGATTTTTGAAAGCTTGGCTTCGGTGTATCTGTAGGCGGCCGCGGAATCCCCGTCAATACTGCCAAAATTTCCTTGGCCGTTAATCAACGGGTATCTTAAAGAAAAATTTTGGGCCATCCGGACGAGCGCGTCATAAACCGCGATGTCGCCGTGGGGGTGATAGCGGCCTAAAACCGAACCGATGACAGTAGCCGATTTTCTAAATTTAGCATCGCTTCTTAACCCGTCTTCCAACATAGCGTAAAGAATTCGGCGGTGAACCGGCTTCAATCCGTCTCGGACATCCGGCAGGGCGCGGGAAACGATAACCGAAATGGCGTAGTCTAAATAAGACTCTTTTAGTTCATCGGTAATTTCCCGAGGTTCTATTTTTTCTTTTGGCTTTTCTTTGAGTTCCATAATAATTTAAATTTCTACGGCAAAGGTTCGGGGGAAATCGCTTCGGAACTGGTCGCGAAATTGGAAGCGCCGCCTTCAATTGATATTTCGCGAGTAGCCGTAATCAATGCTTTCGTTTGGCTGATGATAATTTTAAATCCTGTTAAAAAAACTTGCCAGGGAGATTCTTTGGCAATTTGAATTGCCGGTTGGTTATTTTTTTCCGATTTTGCCGGCCCCAAATTGACGATCGTTTTATTTAAATAAACCGCCCAAAAACCGATTATTAAAATCATAGCTAAAGCGCTTGAAATAAAAAGCCAGCGTTTTTTCTTGGTTTCGTCAGCGGCTTGAAGATTTTGAATAAACCTTTTTAAGTTTTCAAACATCCGATTATTAATTTTTCTTTGGAAAGCTCTTTTTTGGTGATGGTCAATTTTTCTTGGGGTTCCGCGTCGTTTTTGCCGAATTCTTTAAGAAAAGATTTTAAATCCTTAGAATCGTCAAAAAGCGTTGGGATAATTAAGCCGGGTTTTAGTTGCCGGATTAATTTAGCCGCGGCTAGCGCTTCAATAAATGGTTTGCCGCCGGCCGGTATGAAAACAATGTCCGCGTCTTCCAAGTATTCCAGGGCGTTTTTGATTTCGTTTTCATCGGTCAGGTGCCCCAATAAGACGATTTTGAAATCGTCCATCTCAACGAGATAGACCGATCGTAAATTTGCCGCTTGCTCTTTGTCATTTGCTTTTTGGGTTGACTCGTCTGCCAGCCCGCCAGCCGGTAGGCAAGACCAACCTTTAACGGTAACGTTTTTTATTTCGTATTCTCCGGGGTAGCTGATTTCAAAAGCATCGCTCTTGTCTGGCGCTTCTTGGCGCGCGATGCTTGATGTTTGGACAAGGGTTTTGATGATAATATCGGCTCGGCCGCGAAAAGGAGAAAGCCCACTTTCTTTTTCAAAGGGATCGGTGACTACAACCAATTCTCCGCTTTGGAGTTTAAAACAATTTTTTCCGTACCAAGTAATGACCATAAAATTATTCTATTTTGAATTACGGAATAAAGCCGCCAACAGTAAAAGAATAAATTTTCTTCAACCCGCTCACGCTCCGATCGCGGTCGGATCTGCGCTTCCGTTTGGGTTTCAGAAAATTCATTCTTTCGCTGTTGGCAAAATACACATTTCGTAATTCAAGGTATTCTAACTTTATTATAATACGCCTTCTCTTGATTTTCAAATGAAAGTCGCTAGAATTACAAAATGCTTACTAATTTGAAAGATAATATTGTTAGTCAACTCGTGAAAAACGAGCCTGACTTGGTTTCTTTGTTGAAAGTCGGCGATTTAGTTGAAGGGCAGGTTCTTAAGAAAAAACCAAAAAGTTTGTTTTTGGATTTGGGGAAACACGGCACCGGAATAGTTTACGGGGTGGAATTCATTAACGCTAAAAATATTATTAAGGATCTTGATCCGGGCAGCCCCGTAAAAGTGAAAATTCTAGACTTAGATAACGAGGAAGGTTATATTGAACTATCTTTAACCGAAGCGGGCAAGCACAAGGTCTGGGAGGAATTAAAACAATTAAAAGAACAGGACGACCCCATAAAAATAAAGGCGACTGGCTTCAACAGCGGCGGCTTGACGGCCGAAATGGGCGGCTTGATGGCTTTTTTGCCCGTTTCTCAATTGAGTAATGAACATTATCCTCGGGTTGAAGACGGCGACAAAAAGAAAATCGCCGAAGAATTGAAAAAATTGCTCGGTCAGGAATTGATGGTCAAAATTATTGATTTTAATCCCCGAATCGGCAAATTGATAATTTCCGAACGGGAAGTGGCCGATAGGCCGTCAAAAGCTTCTTTGGATCAATATCAGGCGGGTCAGGTAATTGACGGCATTATTTCCGGAGTGGCCGATTTTGGCGCTTTCGTGAAGTTTGTTGACAACCCGGTGGTGGAAGGGCTGATTCACATTTCCGAATTAGACCACCGACTGATTGATAACCCCAAAGAAATCATTAAGGTTGACGATGTCGTCAAAGCCAAGATAATTGACATTAAAAACGGGAAAATTTTTCTTTCTCTGAAAGCTTTGAAGCTTAATCCCTGGGACGCGGTTGAGGAAAAATACAAGAGCGACCAGGAAGTTACGGGCGCCGTTTCCAAATTTACGCCTTTTGGCGCCTTTATCAATCTTGACAACGAAATTCACGGCTTGCTCCATGTTTCAGAATTCGGCAGCGTTGAAGAAATGAAAAAGCAATTGGAAATCGGGAAATCCTATAAATTTATTATTGGCCTGATTAAGCCCCAGGAAAAAAGATTGATTCTTAAACTAGTTAAATGATAAAAGCTTTTTCTAAAAATATTTTTTGGGCTATAACTACCCTGATAACAATCTCGTTGCTTTTTTCTCTTTTTTCCCAGTCTGTTAAAGCGCCCCAATTAATCACTTTAAATGATTTGTCTTTAAAAATTAACGCCGGCGAAGTCGGCAAAATTGTCGTTAACGAAAACGATCTTTTCATTGAATTGAAAAATGGAGAAAAATTAATCTCTAAAAAAGAATCCGAGGCCGGATTTTCGGAAACTTTGCGCAATTTAGGGGTTGACACCGCGGCTTTGCGTCAGGTGTCTTTTGAAATTAAAGAGGCCTCGGGATTAAAATTTTGGATCGGCGTTTTAGTGCCGACTCTCTTGCCTCTTTTGATTATCGGATTTATTTTTTGGATGATGTTTCGCCAAGCGAAAAGCGGAGCGAATCAGGCCTTCTCTTTCGGCCGCGCTAATGTAAAAGTTTTCGCGCCTTTTAAAAACAAAATAACTTTTGAAGATGTGGCCGGCTTGAGAGAAGCCAAGCAAGAATTGACGGAGGTGATTGATTTTTTGAAGAACCCTAAAAAATATTTGGAAATTGGCGCTCGCATTCCTCGCGGAATTTTGCTGTTGGGATTGCCGGGAACGGGTAAAACTTTGATTGCTCGGGCGACGGCCGGTGAAAGCAATGTGCCGTTTTTCCATATGTCCGCTTCCGAATTTGTGGAGATGTTTGTCGGAGTCGGAGCTAGTCGGGTTCGCGATCTTTTTTCTATCGCCAAAAAAAACGCTCCCTGTATTGTGTTCATAGATGAAATTGACGCTATCGGCCGGGAAAGAGGAGCGGGTTTGGGCGGCGGGCACGACGAAAGAGAACAAACGCTTAACCAGATACTGGTGGAAATGGACGGCTTTGAGCGGGAAACTAATGTCATTATTATTGCCGCGACGAATCGTCCCGATGTCCTTGACCCCGCTCTTTTGCGTCCTGGTCGTTTTGACCGCCGCGTGATTTTGGATATGCCGGATATTAATGACCGCGAGGCTATTCTAAAAATTCACTGCAAAGGAAAATCTTTAGGCCAGGATATTGATTTAAAACAAGTATCCATTCGCACCCCGGGTTTTTCCGGAGCCGATTTGGCTAATTTAGTCAACGAAGCCGCTATTTTAGCCGCTCGTCAAAACAAACACTCTATCAGTCAGGAAGATTTATTTAATTCCATTGAAAAAGTTATTCTTGGTCCGGAACGCCGAGCTCGGGTGATTTCCTTAAAAGAAAAAGAACTGATCGCTTATCACGAAGCGGGCCACGCTTTGGTGGCGGCCGGTCTTAAAGACACCGACCCGATTCACAAAATTTCAATCATTAGTCGGGGTTTGGCCGGAGGTTATACTTTAAAATTGCCGCTTGAAGAAAGAAGGATAAAAACCAAGTCCCAATTTTTATCGGATTTGGCGGTTTTGTTCGGCGGTCATGTTTCTGAATCCATAGTCTTTAGCGATGTAAGC
>JBBTUZ010000121.1:0-1867 GCA_038063495.1 Patescibacteria group bacterium
GAATCCGTTATTTTTGACGAAGGAGGCTTATACCGCCAGCTCTTCCCCGGCCTTAAAAATAAATACACCAACAGATTATTCTGGAGATTATTTTCTTCACCTTTACAAAAAGAGTTTTTAGCTGTTGCTGGAAAAGAAAAACCAGATTTGATTTTAGTTCTGAAGGGATGGTATTTTTGTCCGAAAACAATTATAAAGATAAAAAAAGAATTGCCCCAAACAAAAATTTTTTGTTTTAATCCGGACAATCCTTTCAATAACTGGCATTTTGGAGCCAGTAATTCCTGGATGATAAAATCCATTCCTTTATACGACGCTTATTTCATTTGGGCAAAGCTTTTGATTGCAGGCATCAAAAAATCAGGAGCTCAAAGGGTGGAGTATCTGCCGTTTGGCTATGACCAAAAACTTCATTATCCTATTAAGGTTTCCGAAGAAGAGCAGAAAATTTATGGCTCTGACATCGCTTTTATCGGTAGCTGGGACGAATCAAGAGAGGAGTGGCTTAACCGTCTTTTAGATTATGATTTAAAGATCTGGGGTAGCGCTTGGCAAAAAGCCAATAAAAATTTACAGCAGAAGTGGCAGGGCAGGGAAGCAGTCGGAGAGGAATTTTCCAAAGTTTGTAATTCCGCAAAAATTATTTTGAATATTATCCGAAAACAGAATAATGAATATCCCGGGCATAATATTTCGTCTCACAATATGAGGACTTTTGAAGTTTCGGCTTGTGGCGGATTTTTATTAAGCGTCAGAACCGATGAAGCCAGAAGTTTTTTTGAAGAAGACAAGGAAGCGGCTTATTTTTCCAGCCCGGGAGAACTGAAAGAAAAAATTGATTTTTATTTAAAAAATGACGGATTGAGAAAACAAATCGCCGAAGCCGGTTATAAAAAACTAGTTGATTCCGATTACTCATATACTGACAGGGCAAAGAAGATTATTGAAGTTTATAAAAATTTTCAGAAATAAATGAGCCAAAACATTTCTATAATAATTGCATCTTATAATCGGAAATCTCTATTGCAGAAAAATCTAGAAGCCGTTGATAGGCAGAATTTTAAAGGACATTTAGAGGTGATCGTCGTTGATGACGGCTCCACCGACAACACAAGCCAGATGCTGAAAGATAGAGCCGCGGCGAAAAACAAATCTGCCTTTAAATATTTTGAAACATTTCATTCGGGACCGGCCGTTGCCCGTAATTTAGGCATCGCTAATGCCAAAGGCGACATCTTGATATTTTTAGACGACGACAGCGTGATCCAGAATAATGATTATGTCCAAAAAATGCTTGAAAGTTTTAAGGGGAAGGATGTAGGTATTGTCGCGGGCAGAACAACGGATTTCTATTCGGGAATTTTGAATTTGATTAGAGCCGGCGACCCGCCGGAAATTAATTTCGGTAATCCTTCAAAACTCAATGAAGCGGTCGGCGTCCCCACCAAAAATGCCGTTTTTTTAAAAGAAGCTATTCAAAAAGCCGGCGGTTTTAATCCGCTTTTTAGATATGCTTGCTGTGAAGATGTTGATTTATGCGTCAGGATTTTAAATCTGGGTTATAAATTAGCCTTTAATAAAGAAGCCTTGGTTTATCATTATCCAGTTTATAGCTTGAAGAATTATGTTAGGAAATCGTATTTTAGGGGTTTTTCCCAAGGAATATTTCGCTCTGTTCATCCCGATAAAAGCCCTAAACTTTCTTTGTTAAAAATAGTTATTTTCCCTTTATTGGCCGCCCGAAATTTTATTAAAAAAACGAAAATATGTTTTGCTCAAAAATTATTTACCAAAAATATTTTGAGAGAATTAGTCTTAATGTTTGTTTGGATTAATGTTGGCTACGCGGCCTGGTAGTGGGGGGAAG
>JBBTUZ010000122.1:0-1025 GCA_038063495.1 Patescibacteria group bacterium
GGGAACAGCTTCACGTCGACTGCGCTGGTGATGAGTTCTCTCCGGACGCCGGTGGCGACGTCTCGCGCGCGCCGATCTTCCACTTCTACGACGGCAAGGTCGAGTTCAGCGCCCGCTGGTACGACTACGCCTACGAGAACTGTGGTTCCGCTTCGGCCTTTGTCTCGCAGTAGTTGACCCTTGAGGTCTTGAATTCTTGGGGCTTTTGACTCCTTGTCATTTGATCCTTGAATTCCGCCGCAGGCGGTCGAAAAAAATTGGGGCTATCCACAGCACATCGTGGATAGCCCTTTTATATTTCATTTCGTTTATTTATCCGTCATTGGATTGACGGGATATATAAAATAAAAAATATTTAAAGAGAATGTTTTTCTTTATAAAACTTAATCAATTGCTTCATTTCGGTTAAAACGCCGGGGTTGGCAATTCCAGCTTTGGTTTTTTCTTGGATTTTTTCCAGGGTGTCGGCTCCTTCCAAAACCGCCATTTCAATGTCTTTGTCCGTGGTTTTGGTGTCGGGGTCAATAACGCGGCCTTCCTCGGGCACAATGCGATTTGGTTGGTTTGCTCTTCGGAAGTAATCGTTGATAGCGCTTCTTAACGCTTTGTCGCCGAGAACCGAACAGTGATATTTGACATCAGGCAAGCCGCCCAATCTTTCAACGATGTCCAGCGGTCGGATTTTTCGGGCTTTTTCCAACTTCATTCCTCCTTTTTCAACAATCATTACCGAAAGCATTGAAGTGGCGCCGATAGCGGCTCCGCAGCCGAAGGTGCGCCAGCGGCATTTTTTTATTTTTTCGGTTTTGGGGTCAATCCAGAGCCAAAAGCGCATCACATCGCCGCAGGCGGGGCTTCCCACCATTCCCTGGGCGTTGTATTTGAATTTTTTTTCTTCAGCCGGTTTCATAAAATTTTTGGGACAGAAAAAATGATTTTTGACAGTTTGGCTGTAAAGCCAAGGAGCTTGCCCTTGTTTGACGATATCGGCTTTGATTTTAGAATTTTTTATCTTAGTCATTTTA
>JBBTUZ010000123.1:0-3872 GCA_038063495.1 Patescibacteria group bacterium
AAAATTTTCCCTCCCCAGTCATTTCCATTAAAATTAAAGTCAGCGGAATGCCGGTGCCTCAAGTATTCAACATTTGCCCCTAAAAACCAATCTTCGGTCAATTCGTAAGTCCCTTTGGCTCCGATTGCCCATGCCAAAGCATTATTGGTTTTGGCTATAAAACCAGGGCCTTTTACTTTGGCATCGGCCGTGCCCAACTTGGTATAAATATCCAAGTTGTCCAATAAGCCGTAGCTTATTTTAGCCATAGTCCGAGATATGTTTTTAATTTCTATCTCGTTTCCTAAGCCCTCAAGACCGCTTTGGTATTTCAGGTCTCTGCCAAAAACAAACTCCTGGTCAATGCCAACGCCCACTTTTTCTTTTCCCTGCGTTTCCGCTCCGCCAATACTCGCGGCATAAATCACCACCGGCAGACACAAGAAAATCGCTAAACTCAAAACCAACAACTTTTTTATTCTTTTCATCCCATCCTCCTTTGATCTTTCGTGTTTTTAGTAAAAAAAACGAGCCTCGTAAGCCTTTTCACCTCCTTTTTGGCTGTTTGATTCTATTTCCCCAATATTAAAATTTTAATGAGCAATTTAAAACTATTCGGAGTATGACAAGGTTTTTTACATCTGTCAAGTTTTTTATATACGCTTGTCTTCCGCGTCCCCTATTCAAGATTTAATTCAAAAGCCCGGGAAGAACGATTAGAACTGCCGACTGATTTTACAGCGCTATTGCCGTAAACGGTTGTGGAAAAATCAGTCTGGTTAGTCATTGTCGGCTTTGAATAATCTGAGTCTTTAAACATCCGATAAAGCTCCCATTCAACGCCGGAATCAGCCGCGAAAATGGCTTTGGCGGAATTAACGACATCGCTTGACTGGCGAATTTGATAAACCATCATTAAACCAGCAATGGCGGAAGCGCCCAACAGCAACCCGCCAATTACTAAAACCGTCAAAAGCATCACCTGGCCTTTTTCCATAAATGGATTTATTATATTTTACAATTTTACCGATATAATTTACCTGGATTTTTCAACTCATATGTCGGCAGCCAACCTTCCTTAGCTAACCAATTACTTAAATTGTAGCTGATTATCGCCCAAGCAATCGTCCAAATAAGAACAACCATGCCTTCTTTCCGACGATCTTTTTCTGTCAATAAAGCGATTGAATAAATAAGACCAAAAACGGGATTCAAGCCCATCACTATTCCAATCCAAAACCATTTTTTTCCTAATTTAAATCTGTCCATAATTAATTATTAATTATTAATGTTTTTTTCGACCATTAATTTAAGGGGCGATTTCTTCTAATTTTGGTTTCTTGACATTGATGTTGGCGGAGAAACTGGTTTCGCCGTCAATGTTGCCGCAAGTCAAAATGTAATTAGTTGAAGCAGTGGGTTTGACTGTCGCTTCGCCAGACAAGGGGTTGACCGAACCGACACCCGGCGAAATATTACAAGAACCAGCATCCTGGCAATTCCAAGCAAGAGTGGCTTGAGCCGGAACAATCACTTCGCTTTTGTTGGTGGAAAAACTGCACTGGGAAAGACACTTGGTGTAAGCATTAATCGGCGGATACTGGAATTGCTGTCCCTGGTCATTGGTCATCATTAACACATATTTGAAAGTTGTTTGCTTATTCAGGCTAGAATCGGTATAAGCGATTCTTGACAAGCCCCGGGCGCTTCCTTGATTGATTAAATTGTCATCCCGATAAATTCCGTACTGATTGCCGCCGGAAATGTCATAAGTCAAACTGACCGAATTACAAGTGGCAGTGTAGTTTTCATTAGTTAAAATTGGAGAACCGGGCGCTCCTGCTTGTTGTCCGCTTCCGCTGCCGCCGCTACTCTCGCTAGACGAACAACCCGTAAAAAATGGGTTATTTTGGCCATTCAAGCATTGGATTTGACCAACTAGCGCTGCTGTCTGTTGAGCTAAAATTCCGCCCAACAAACCCCCCGTTAAAACTGTACCAACCACAATAAGAACAATAGATACAAATATAGCTATAAAGGTAGCCACCCCCCTTCCCTTTGCCTCAGCAACATGCGCGTAGAAAGAAAGAGTAGAAATGATGACAATTAATTTCCAAACCGAAGATTTTTTAAAAATATTTTTCATAATTTTTGCGAATCAACAATCCCCTAATAACAAACAGATTATATCATAGATTGTATCATACTTTAAACAAAAAAGCAGGGTTTTAAACCCTGCTTTGTTCCTCAAACAAAATATTCAATGCCCTTTCAATGCCTTTTCCTTCCGCATCCTTCTTGTTCTTGACTAGAATTTCCAATAACTTTTCCGGAAGGACTTTTTTCTCGGTAATCAAAGGAGTGTACCTGCTGAATACTTCGCATTTTCCTGGAGTATCCAGAAGACTCTTGATTCTTAAAAAAGAAAGGGTTGTCAAATCAATCATTTCCCACCTCCTTGATTATTTTCTTTATTATTAAGTTTTCAAGTTTCTAATTAAGGGCATTATACCCCTATTTTAATAGTTTGTCAAATTATCTTGGCAAGCTCATTTTTAACGCTTTCGTCTTGATTTTCCTCGGTTATTAAATGGTTTCCAATAGCCCTGATTTTTATTTTATTAAATATAGATGAAACTGGTATAATTCAAAAGATGTTGTTGCCCATTTTGTCAGCTATTTTAGGAATTTTGGCTTTTCCGCCGTTGGGAGTTTATCCCTTGGGTTTTATTTTCTTAATTCCTCTTTTTATTTTCTTTATCAAAGAAAATAATTTTTTAAAACTTCTATGGGGAGTTTTTCTTTTCAGAATTATTTTAGGAACCGGCTTGTTTTATTTCATTTTCGAGCCTCTTGTTTTCATATTATCAATCTTAGTTTTTCTGGGCTTACCGTTGTCATTCTTCCTACTGCGTCGCTTTATACGAAAAATAAAACCGACCATAGCTTCAACCCAATCAGAAGTCGCTTGTCTGTTAATAGCTTTGCCTTTTCTTTGGGTGTTTTGGGATTTTTTTGAAGCTAAATATAGTTTTTTACCGACTTTTCTAATGACAGCTGGCAATATCTTCGGCTCCTCACCATTTTTAGGATTGGCGGCTATTGGCGGTTTGATAGGGCTTGCTTTCTTTACGGCTGCAATAAATTGCTTAATTAGTTTTTTGATTTTGAATTTTAGAAAATCTGAATTAAAAATATCCGCGATATCGGTTTTATTTATTATTTTTGTAATTAGCGGTGGCTATTCAATTTCAAAATCCGAGTTTCAAAAAAATACTTCTATTTATCAAACCTTTCCCAACAAATTAAAAATTGCTTTAATTTCCAGCGCTAATAATTTTGACCAAGAATTCAATTTTTTTAAACACAATGTTCTTTCTCCGGAAGAAAAGATAATAGCCGAGACCTTGATGGAAAAAAAGACGAATTTAATAAAAAATGAACTTGGCGGAGAAAAAATAGACCTAATGATTTTGCCGGAAGATTTAATTAGCATTGAATCCTGGCAAGACATTGATATTGAAGCTAAAAATAAATTCGGAATTGAAAATAGCGGCGTTTTAATCGGAGCTTATCGTAAATTAGCTTTGGAGCTTAACACTAATTTAGCGGCCACTTTAACTACTGTCCAAGATAATAAAAGATACAATTCTACTATTCTTTTTAACCGGCGAGGCGAATTAGCGGATATTTATAATAAATTCAATTTAACCATTGTGGGCGAATATTGGCCGTTCGGCGACTGGCGGCCTTTTTATTATAAATTTATAAAAAATGATTTGCTTGAAGCTGGCCAAGGAAGAGCGATTTTTAATAAAGAATACACTTATCAGCGCGGTCAAGAAAAAACACTTCAGGTTGAAAATCTTGTTTTTGGTTCGGCTATTTGTAGC
>JBBTUZ010000124.1:0-7189 GCA_038063495.1 Patescibacteria group bacterium
ATATAGGCGCCCCCTTGGGACGAACCGAGGGAGATTTTTGCGTTTTAATTAGCCTTTTTTATGTTTAAACTAAACTCGCCTTTCAAACCGGCCGGAGACCAGCCGCAGGCAATCAAACAACTGGTTGACGGCCTGAAGAAAAACGAGCGGTTTCAGACGCTTTTGGGTGTGACTGGCAGTGGAAAAACATTCACCATGGCCAATGTTATTGCCCGTTTTGGCAAGCCCGTCTTGGTGATTTCTCCCAATAAAACCCTAGCCGCCCAGCTTTATCGCGAATACAAAACTTTTTTCCCGCGAAACACGGTTTGCTATTTTGTTTCTTATTACGATTATTATCAGCCCGAGGCTTATTTGCCTGTCACCGACACCTATATTGAAAAAGAAGCGGTTATCAATGAAGAGATTGACCGGTTGAGGCACTTGGCTACTTCGGCCTTGATGAAGAGAAAAGACGTGATTGTCGTCGCTTCGGTTTCCTGCATCTATAACCTGGGGGTGCCTTTGAATTATTTTGCTTCCGCTATTCACTTGGAAACCCAAAAAATCATCACCCGCAACGACTTAGCCCGTCAACTGATAAAAATTCATTTCCAGCGAACTAACGCCGACCTTAAAAGAGGATTTTTCCGGATGAGGGGCGATATTTTTGAACTAATCCCCGCTTCGGGCGAATTCATTTATCAGATTGAAATCAAAGACCAGAAGATTGAGCGGCTCTCGGCGATTGACCCCATAAGCAGAAAAATAAAATACCGCCTAAAAGAATTAGTGATTTTCCCGCTGAAACATTTCATCAGCACCGAGCCGGAACGCGAAAAAGCCATTAAAGAAATAGAAAAAGAACTGGAGGAAAGAGTGGCTTTTTTTGAAAAAGAAAAATTACTTCTGGAAGCCGAAAGATTGCGCCGAAAAACCAAAAACGATATAACAATGATAAAAACCCTGGGTTATTGCCACAGCATTGAGAATTATTCGCGGCACTTAAGCGGCAAACTGGCCGGCCAGCCGCCCGAAACCCTGCTTTCTTATTTTCCTTATAAAAATGGCCAGCCGGATTTTTTGACCATTATTGACGAATCCCATGTGAGCGTGCCCCAGGTAAGGGGGATGTACGAAGGCGATAAAGCTCGCAAATCAACCCTGATTGAATACGGCTTTCGCCTGCCTTCGGCCATTGATAACCGGCCTTTGAAATTTGAGGAATTTTTGAAAAGAACCGGGCCGGTGATTTTCACCTCGGCCACGCCCTCGGAATATGAGTTGAAAAATTCGGCTCGTATCGCCGAGCAGATTATCCGGCCGACCTATCTCGTTGACCCGGAAATTGAGATCAGGCCTGTTTTTGACAAAAAGAAAAACCAAAGCCAAATTGACGACATAATTAAAGAAATAAAAATAGCGGCTTCAAAAAACGAAAGGACGCTGGTCAACACTTTAACCAAAAAAACCGCCGAAGAATTAACCGATTTTTTGAATAAAAAAAATATTAAAGCTAATTACATGCACTCGGAAACTAAAACTTTAGAACGAACCCGGATTTTAACCGATTTCCGAAAAGGGATTTTTGATGTTCTGGTAGGGGTCAACCTGTTAAGAGAAGGGTTAGACTTGCCTGAAGTTTCCGTGGTAGCCATTCTTGATGCCGACCGCGAAGGATTTTTGCGAAGCGAAACCGCCTTGATACAGTTAATGGGAAGAGCGGCTCGGAACATCAATGGTAAAATTATCCTGTACGCCGACTCAATGACCGGCTCAATATCTCGAGCCGTGAAAGAAGCTAAGCGCCGAAGAGAAACTCAAACAAATTTCAATAAAAAAAATAAATTAAAACCGATGAGTATTAAAAGCGATATCAGGGAATTAATAGAAAAAGAAGAAATATGACCGCGAAAGAAGAAAAAATAATCATTAAAGGGGCCAGAACCCACAATCTAAAAAACATAAATTTGGAACTGCCCAAAAACAAGCTGATTGTTTTTACCGGTTTATCGGGCAGTGGCAAGTCGTCTTTGGCTTTTGACACGCTTTTTGCCGAGGGCCAGAGAAGATATATTGAGTCCCTTTCCCCTTACGCCCGTCAATTTCTGGGCCAAATGGACCGGCCCGATGTTGATGAAATAGAAGGCCTCTCGCCAGCTATCGCCATTAACCAAAAAGCGCTTTCGCATAATCCCCGCTCTATTGTTGCCACCTTAACGGAAATTTACGATTACCTGCGGGTTCTTTTCGCCAGAATCGGCCGGCCCCACTGCCCAACTTGCCAGAAAGAAATCAAAAAATTATCGCCGGAAGAAATGTTTAATTTAATTATTGAAAAAGCGAAAGAATTAGAAGTGAAACATTTCACCGTTTTATCTCCGGTTGTTTACGGCCGGAAAGGCGAATATTACCAGCTTTTATACGACTTCCTGAACAAAGGCTTCAAAGAAGCGCGAATTGATAAAAAAATTTATTCCCTGCACGACAAAGTAGACCTCTCCCGCTATCAAGCCCACACCATTGAAATCGTTATTGACAAGCCGCTGGTCACCGATTCCGCCCGAATTTTTGAAGCTATTGAAATGGCCTTAAATTATAGCGAAGGATTGGTTAATGTAGTTTTCCCGACCAAGCCGTCTTCAGAAATCCTCTATTCCTCGCGCTGGAGTTGCCCGGATGACGGATTTTCTTTTGAAGAAATTGAACCGCGACTGTTTTCTTTCAATAGTCCTTACGGCGCTTGCTCTTTCTGCCACGGCTTGGGAAAAGAAAGTATTTTTAGCGATGAAATTTGCCCTCAATGCCAAGGCAAGAGATTAAAGCCAGAAGCCTTAGCCGTCAAAATTAAAAACAAAAACAGCTGGGAAATAATTTCCTTGACCATTGAAGAGGCCTACGAATTCTTCGTTGACCTGGAATCAAAATTCAACGAAAAAGAAAAAACCATCGCCGCCAATGTCGTCAAAGAAATAATCTCGCGCTTGGAATTTCTGCTGGAAGTGGGCCTGGATTACATCGCCTTAAACCGCGAGGCCTCTACCCTTTCCGGCGGCGAAGCCCAGAGAATAAGGCTGTCCAGCCAAATCGGCTCCAAACTTTCAAACACCTTATATGTTTTAGACGAGCCGACCATTGGCCTGCACGAACGCGACACCGAAAAACTGATTAAAACCCTGAAAAATTTACGAGACCTCAACAACACGGTGGTGGTGGTGGAGCACGACGAAAAAACCATCAATGAATCCGATTATTTAGTTGATTTAGGCCCCGGAGCCGGAGCTCATGGCGGAGAAATAATAATTTCCGGAAAAACTCAAGACTTGATCAACAATAAAAATTACCAATCATTAACTCTTGATTATTTAAGGGGAAAAGCGGAAATCGCCGCTCCTCATCGCCGGAAACCCGCGATAGAAAAAATAAAAATCATCGGCGGCCGATTAAACAATTTAAAAAATATCAACGTGGAAATTCCTTTAAAAAAATTGATCGCCATTACCGGGGTTTCCGGCAGCGGAAAATCTTCTTTACTGGAAATTTTGTATAAAAATATCGTCAGGCTTATTTATTACATCAATAAACCCCTAGAAAATGTTTCCAAAATATTAGGCGCGGAATATGTCAAAAAAATCGTGGAAATCACCCAGAGCCCGATTGGCCGAACACCCCGCTCAAACCCGGCTACCTACACCGGCGTTTTCGCGCCCATCAGGGATTTTTACGCTTCGCTGGAGGACTCCCGAATGAAAGGCTACGGCAAAAATCGTTTCTCTTTCAATGTCAAAGGCGGCCGGTGCGAAGCCTGCGAAGGAGCCGGCCAAACTTTGATAGAGATGCACTTTTTGCCGCCAATTTTGGTCAAATGCGAAGTTTGTAAAGGAAAAAGATTCAACCGTGAAACTTTGGAAATAAAATATAAAAATAAAAATGTCGCCGATGTTCTAGATTTGACCGTGGAAGAAGCCCTGGGCTTTTTTGAAGACATTTATTCAATTTCAGAAAAATTGAAAGTGTTAAAGGAAATCGGCATGGGCTATGTCAAGCTCGGCCAAAACGCCACCACTCTTTCCGGTGGCGAAGCCCAGCGGATAAAACTAGCCAAAGAACTTTCCCAAACTTCAACCAAGACCATTTATCTTTTGGACGAACCCACCACGGGGCTTCACTACCACGACATCAAGCTCTTAATAAAAATACTGCAGAAATTAGTAGACCGAGGCAACACGGTTATTGTCATTGAGCACAATCTTCGTTTAATGATGGCCTGCGACCACATTATTGACTTGGGACCGGAAGGCGGCGAAAAAGGCGGTCGCCTAATAGCCGCCGGAACACCGGAAGAAATTGCTCAAAACAAAAATTCCCACACCGGACAATATCTTAAAAAACTTTTATGAGCAAGATTGTTAAAAAAATAAAACAAGCGCCTAATGCCCCGGGGGTTTATTTTTTCAAAAAAAATAATAAATTTATTTATATCGGCCGGGCGCTAAATCTGAAAAACAGATTAACCAATTATCTCCATCCTTCTGACCCCAAAACCGAGCAAATGACCCAAGAGGCCAATGAACTTGTTTTTAAAAAAACCGCTAATTTGCTGGAAGCGATAATCATGGAGGCCGATTTGATTAAAAAACACCTACCGAAATACAATATCCGCGAAAAAGACGATCGCTCTTTTATTTATATCGTCATTCCTAAAGTTGACTGGGCTTATCCATTGCTTATCCGAGGCCGAGAACTTTCCAAATACCGGCCGAAAAACGCTTTTGTTTTTGGCCCTTTGAAAAGTTTTTCTCTGGCTAAAAATCTTCTGCTGGTTTTAAGAAGAATTTTCCCTTATGGCGCCTGCAAGCTCAACGCCGGAAAACCCTGCTTCCATTACCAAATTGGACTCTGCCCGGGAAAATGCCTGGGACTGATAACGAAAAAAGAATATCAAAAAAATATTGATAATCTGACGCTGGTTTTATCCGGCCAAAAAGAAAAAATTATAAAAAATCTAACTGATGCCTGGAAAATATATCTTTTAAAAAATATTGACGATTCAATCTTGGCCACCCGCGATGAAAACCTGCCCGAATTTTTAACCAATAAAAAAATTGAATCCTATGACATCAGCCATATGAACGGCAAAGAAACCGTCGGCGCCATGGTTGTTTTTGAAGACGGCGATTTTGACAAAACCCAATACCGGCTTTTCAAAATCAAAACCGCCAAGCCCGGCGACGACCTGTCGGCTTTAGCTGAAATGACTGGAAGGCGGATAAAACATCGGGATTGGCCGTACCCCGATTTAATTTTGGTTGACGGCGGTAAAACCCAGGTTAAAACCGTTCAAAAATTGTTGACCCAAAACAAAATCAATATTCCCGTTGTCGGCATCGCCAAATTCAAAGGCGACAAGCTGGTTTTTTTAAAAATAAAAAAATCCCTCCGGGAACTGATTTCTCCGTCTTTTGACCAATTAAGGAAAATCCGGAACGAAACCCACCGCTTTGCCAATTCCTTCAGAAAAAAAATCCTTAGCAAATCAATGGCTCTTTGAGCCATTCCAATCACTCGTCGCTTTCATTTCTGAAAAAAAGTGTTATATTGTCCTTGAATTGCGAAACGCGCGTTTTGGCCAACAACGAAAGAACCTTAAAAAAATAAAAAGGGGGTGAAGCCGATGACGCAGACAACTAAATCACTGGCAATGTTTATTTTATCAATTGGTTTTTTGATTTCTCCTATTTTAGCTTTGGCTGATTTAGACCACGCTAACCGACTGATTATTGTGGAAATAGAGAATCGGAAGCTCAAGTTTTATGAAAACGGAGAGATTAAAAAAGAGTTTTCCGTCAGGGTTGGCAAGAAAGAAACCCCGACGCCGGTTGGAGAGGGCTACATTTTTGAAAAAAGAGAACGGGCGATTTTCAGATACCATGACCCGCCAAACAAAGGCAAAATCATTCGTTGGTCTCAATTAAGCAACGGTCAAAATGTTCTGATAGATTATGGAAAAATCAAAGCATTGGGATTCCGAATAAATAATTGCGACTCCGATAAATACAGCATTCATTCGGTGACGGATCCGGAAACTATCGGAAAAGCGATCTCCGGCGGTTGCGTCGGAATAAACATAGAAGACATGCTGGAACTTTTCCCGTTAGTTGAGTTAGGAACAAAAATAGTCATCAAGCCATAGCCGCCCAAATTTAGGGCGGCTTTTTTAACGTCTATTCCAATCGGGTTTCTATTCCTGGCCGGAAAGGAAATCCAATAATTTTTCAAACGGCGTCTTGGCTGGTTCCGGGTAGCCAGTCTTGTCAAAAATTAGTTTAAGATTCAACTTGGTTTCTTTGGCGCCAGCTCTGATAATTTCCGGCGCCATACCGAAATCAAACCAACCGAAATTCAATACCGTCGGACGCAAAATCAAGTCCGCGCTTTCTATGTGGGGCTTGGCCAGCTGATATTCCGCGGCCGAAAGAACATTGGAAATAAGAGAAAATACCTGCCACCAACCCGTTTGTTTGAAAGGGAAATCAATCCACTTACTGGAAACATCAACCGCGATAATAAATTCCGCTCCCATTTCTTTGACAACATCAGCCGGCAAAGGATTGGAAAAACTGCCGTCAATCAACAATTTGTCGCCTAAAGAAACCGGATTAAAAACAATGGGCAAATTGATGCTCGCACGCACGGCTTCCGACAAGCTTCCTTCCTTGAGAACGATTTCGTCTCCGTTCTTGATATCGGTGGCAATAGCCCGGAAAGGAATCTGGCATTGCTCTATCTTTGTGTCCTTAAAATTATCTTTGAGAATTTGATCAACTAAGTCGTTTTTTAACTGATTATCGCTTTTCTTTTTTAAGATTTTAGAAATTTTAAGAATCTCGGTTTTTTTGCCGTCTAAAAAAATATTCTCCAAAGAATTGATATCCTTAGTGGCGGCATACCAGCCGCCAACCAATGCCCCCATACTGCTACCGGCGATAAAACTTATATCAATGCCGTTTTCTACCAAGGCTTTGATAACCCCGATATGAGCTAAACCACGAGCTCCTCCCCCGCCTAAAGCCAACCCAATTTTTTTTGGTATCATGCCTTCATTTTACTATGTAAAACGGGATTTGTAATCTCTGGCTTCCTATTTGACATAAATAATAATTTATGCTACACTGACAGAAGCTAAATTGAAAATTAAATAAAAAGAGAA
>JBBTUZ010000124.1:7289-8575 GCA_038063495.1 Patescibacteria group bacterium
GGCCGCGAAGGGCTTTGGCCGAACATCATCGGATTTTTTATAGTCAAATTGGGCCACGAACCCTGGGTGCCAAGAAGTCTAGCGGCAATTTTCGGGATACTCACGGTGCTGGGAGGGTATTTTTTGACAAAAGAATTATTTTCAAAAAAAGTCGCTCTCCTGGCTTCTTTTTTCATAGCCACTTCCTTTTGGCACATTAATTTTTCCCGCATCGGTTTCCGGGCGATAATGGCGCCGTTTTTTCTAACTTGGGGAATTTACTTTTTATTATTAGCGCTCCGTAAAGCAAAAGACCAAAAATCTTCTAATTTCTATTTTCTATTTTCTATTTTCTCTGGTCTATTCTACGGCTTGGGTTTTCACACCTATATTGCCTACAGGGCCACTCCACTTTTAATTTTTATTATTTTGCTTTTATATTGGCTTAAAAACAAAGAAAGGCTGATTCGTAAAAAAATCCTACTCTCGGCTTTCTGTTTTCTGTTTTCCGCCTTCATCGTTATCGCTCCTTTAGGTTTTTATTTTCTTCAAAATCCCCAAGATTTTTTTGGCCGCACCAGCCAAATTTCTGTTTTTAGTTCCCCGGCCCCCATTAAAGATTTAGGAATGAATATTTTAAAAACCGCCGGAATGTTTAATTTTGTCGGCGATAACAACTGGCGGCACAACTACGCCGGCCGACCTGAGTTGTTTTGGCCGGTAGGCATTCTATTTTTATTGGGAATTTTCCTGGGAGTTAAATCGCTATTAAAACGACCCCGAAAACCGGAATACGCTATTTTGTTCGGTTGGCTTGCCGTCGCGGTTTTGCCGGTAGTTGTTTCCAACGAAAGCCTGCCTCACGCTTTGCGGGCTATTTTGATGATTCCGCCGGTTTTTATTTTGGCGGGGATTGGCGGCATCTGGGTATATGAATTTATTGTTACGAAATTACGAAATATCACCAAACTGCAACGGATTTTTCTACTTTCTACTTTCTACTTTCTACTTTCTTTATTGGTTTTTGAAGCTTATGTCGCTTATTTTGTCTTATGGGGGCAAAACCACAATGTTTATGGCGCTTTCAGCGCTAATTATGTTGAAATTGGCCGTCAATTTAACGCCCTACCCAAGGAATTGCCCAAATATGTTGTAGTTGAAGCTCGCGGAGCGGATGTTCGCGGCCTCCCAATGCCAACCCAAACCGTCATGTTTATCACCGACACTTTTACCCCGAAAAAACAAAAAGAAAAAAATATTTTCTATATTTTACCGGAACAAATAAATCAAATTCCCGAAAATAGCTA
>JBBTUZ010000125.1:0-4183 GCA_038063495.1 Patescibacteria group bacterium
ATTATAATTTTAGAATTGAAAGATTTTATATTAAGCTATAACGACCCAAAGTTTCTTTAATCATATCTTTAATAATCAAAAAAGCGATGGTTTTGTTGACGGCTTGAGAATCCATTTTAGTTAGTTCAATAATTCTGTCAACAGAAAGCGATTTTTTATTTTTTGGTAATATCCCCAAAACCAATTTTTCTTCGGGGTCTAATTTTTCTTCCGGAGCCGGCAGGCTGATATTTAAATCCGCCAAAATATCTTTGGTGGAAACAATTAAACGCGCTCCTTCGCGGATTAATTGATGAGAGCCGGCGTAATTAGGATGATTAGCCGGCCCTGGAACCACAAAGACTTCTCGGTTTTGTTCTAAAGCCAGTCGGGCGGTCACTAAAGAACCGGAGCGTTCCGGGGCTTCCACAACGATAGTGCCCAAACATAAGCCGCTGACAATGCGGTTTCGGGCCAGAAAATTAGACGGGAAAGCGGGTTCGGCCGGAGGATATTCGGAGATAATCGCTCCGTCCAGTTCCAAGATTTTTTCCGCTAAATTTTTATTAAGACGAGGATAAACCTCGTTTAAGCCGTTGCCTAAAACCGCGATAGTTTTCCCCCGGCTTGCCACCACACCTTCATGGCCGGCGGTGTCAATCCCCATTGCCAGGCCGCTGACGATAATGAATCCGGCTTCGCTTAATTCTTTGGCTAAGGTTTTAGCGATCAGACAGCCATTGGGAGTGGCTTTGCGGGTGCCGACAATGGCTAGGCGAGGCAATTTCTCGTCAGGCAAATCTCCTAAAATATACAAAACTGCCGGCGGGTCGGAAATTTCTCTCAAAAGAGAAGGGTAGTCGGAATCTTTGAAAGTGATTTTTTTAATAAGGTTTTTCTTGTCCAATGATTAGTATTCTGTTATTATAAGAGCAATGGTCAATTTTAAGCAAGGTTTGATTAAAAAAATATTGATTATTTTGTTGACGCTCTTGATTCCTGTTGGAGGTTTGATTTTTTTGAGCCGGGATATCAATAATCGGGCCGAAGCGATAAAAAAACAACGCCAGGAGTTTGTTGATCGTTCCGAAGAATTGTCATTATTCGCGAAGTTGCAAAGTCAGTTTACGGAAGCTAATTCTTATCAGGGTATTTTAGGCAATGTGCTTCCGGTCAGAGACCAGCTTTTTGATTTTCCTAAAGAAATAGAAAGATTGGCGTCCCAGGAAGGCGTCGGTTTCGGTTTTAGTTTTGGAAACGAGACGCCGTCAAGTTCTAACACGGCGGGTCGGATTGAGTTCGCCATTACCACCGGAGGTTCTTTGTCAAAAATTTTTAAGTTTATCAAAGCCATGGAAGATAGCCGTTTTTTGATAGGTTTTAAAAGTTTTGATCTTAGCGGTTCATCGGTTAATATTAACGGCGATGTTTTGTTTCATTAGTAAAGAGCAACGGCGAATTAGCAAGCATTTTATATGGGCAAAGAAAAACAATTAAAATATCATCAAGAATTGATTTTTTTGATAGCCGCGATTTTAATGTTAATTGTTCTTATTATCAGCGTATCGTGGTTATTGGGTTTTCTCGTGGAACGCCTAAACATTGTTTTAAACCCCAATGTTTTGGAGGCGCCGGCCGTAACCCATTTCAATATAGAAGAATTTAAAAAATTAAATTTGATAAAAATTCCTTAATAATTAAACGGGTGTGTAGTTCAGTGGTAGAACGCTGTCCTGATAAGACAGAGGTCGGAGGTTCGATCCCTCCCACACCCACCAGAATTAAGACGAATTTTTGACTTGAGCGAAAACATTATGAAAATCATCCCGATCAATAAAAAATTATGGCTTGTCTTTTTTTCATTTTTTGTTTTGGCGCTTACCAATTTTTTTATTGTTCGTTATTTTGAAACCGCGCGAAAAACCGATGGAGCGATTATTGACGCCGCCGGAAGAAACAGGATGCTCTCCCAACAACTGGGATTTTACGCCGAAAGGGTGGTCCGCGGCAATGAAGCGGTCAAAGAAACGCTCAAAAACATTATCACATTACATCAGGTTTCCTTTTACGCGCTAAAAGATGGCGGGGTTGCTCCAGAAATTGCTGGCAACCGGTTTTTGCCGCCGACAATTCCGGCTATTATGCCTATTGCCAAGAAAGCAGAAAGCTTGTGGCTGGAGTATAAAAAGCAAGGAGAAATTATCGTCAATGAACCGGCCTTTGTTGATGGTGCGTTAAATTTAACGGTCAGCGGTGCTTTGGATTTTATTGAAAAGAACGCTTCAGAAATGCTCCGAAGAAACAATGACTTGGTGAAAGCTTATGTAGAAATGAACGACGAGAAGCAGGCGCAGATGAACTTCGTTTTATTTATTTTGCTCGTGTTTAATGTGATAGTCGTTGGATTGGGCGCTTGGTTTACGATTTTGATTACAAAGTCGGAAGAATCAAGGGCGAAAGAAGAAGCTTTTTTGGAAAGCATCGGCGATGGCCTTGCCGTGATTGATAAGGAAGGGAGGATAGTTGAGATGAACAAAACGGCCGGCGAACTTCTTAATGTCATTCCGATTGAATGCATAGGGAAAAAATATGACGAAATTTTCTTGGTAAAAAATAAAAAAGGGGAAAAGGTGTCGTTAAATGACCAGCCAATGCAAATTGTGCTGACAACCGGCAAAAAAGTTTCCACGACCATCGCCACTGCCGCTTATTACTATGTCCGCAAAGACGGAACGCAGTTTCCGGTCGCGACTACCGTAACGCCGGTGGTTTTAAATAATCAAATAATTGGGGCGATAGATGTTTTCCGCGATATCACGAAAGACAAGGATATTGATCAAGCTAAAAGCGAATTTGTTTCTCTGGCTTCCCACCAGCTTCGCTCTTTGCCGACAACTATGAAATGGTTTTTAGAGATGTTGCTTTCGGGAGAAGTCGGACCATTAAACGAAAAACAGCAAGAATATTTTGAGGAGGTTTATCAAAACAATCAGCGAATGATTATTCTTATCAATATGTTGCTTGATGTGTCGCGAATTGAACTTGGCGCTTTTGTGGCAACGCCAGAATTAACCAATGTGATTGATCTTGCGAAAGAAGTTCTTAAAGAATCCGGATTGCCAATACGGGCAAAAAAAATCAGCATAAAAGAAATATACGCGCCCGATCTTTCTTTGGTGCTTGTTAATCAAAAACTACTGCGCATTGTTTTACAAAACATTATTTCAAACGCCGTCAAGTATACGCCAGCGGACGGCAAAATCAGCGTGGCAATATCATTGAAACAAAAAGACGAAAATGTCGGAGACCGGAAGATAGGGGAAAACAGCTTGGTGATTACAGTGTCTGACACGGGATACGGCATCCCCAAAAACCAATACGATAAAATTTTTACCAAGTTTTTTCGCGCGGATAATGCGAGGGAAAAAGACAGCGAGGGCACGGGCTTGGGATTATATTTAGCAAAATTAATCGTGAATCATATTCAAGGCGATCTGTGGTTTGAGTCGGAGCTAAACCAGGGAACTAAATTTTATCTAGTCATTCCAGTTGAAGGCCAAGAGAAAAAAGAAAAAGCGAAAGAGCTTGCGGCTGGAGCAGGGGATTAGGGAATTCCCCTAGTGGCTATTTAGTGTTATAATCCAAGATATGGAAGAACAAACCAAGAAAAAAATACTTATCGTTGAAGATGAAACATCTAAGCGTAAAGCGTTGGTTGATAAATTTACGCGTGAGGGCTTTCGGGTTTTCAAGGCCAAAGACGGCGCGGAAGGGCTGGAGGTCGCTTTTAAAGAACGGCCCCACCTTATTCTTCTTGACCTTGTTATGCCAAAAATGGACGGAATGACAATGTTTAAAAAACTGCGGCAGGAAAATGCCTGGGGCAAGAGTGTTCCGGTCATAATACTTACGCACTTAAGCGCTGATGACGAAAAGATGAACAAAGAAATTACGGAAAATGAACCTTCGTACTATTTAGTGAAATCAGACTGGACAATCAACGATGTGGTGGAAAAAGTCAGAGAACGACTTTCTCGTTAGCGCTTATTTTTAAAACAAAGCTTTAATGATTCTCGCCACCCATATTATTTTCGCCAGCGCCGTCAGTTCCGCGGCCCGTTTTTCTCTGCCGGGCGCTTTTTTGTTTGGTTTTGTTTCCCATCATTTGCTGGATTTTATTCCGCATCTTGATGCCGGTTCTTCT
>JBBTUZ010000126.1:0-2788 GCA_038063495.1 Patescibacteria group bacterium
ATATTATTACTTTACTTTTCCTCGTTCTTCTTTTTATTCATCCGCGCTCATAGGCATTGTCCATTTTTCGTTTATCGCCGGAACAATTTATATTTTCAATAAAATATTTAAATTTAAAACATATGACTAAAAATTATTGGCTGATTTTAATAATTACAGTAATTTTGATAACCGGAGGAATTTATTTATTCGCCCGGAGGGAAAAAGCGGAAGCGCCTGCCGTTCCCGCGGCCGATAATCAATCAACAAACAACCCGATTGCGGAAAATATTTCCCAAGAAAGCGTTGTCAATATAGAGAATTTTTCTTTTAGCCCGCCGGAGCTAAAAATCAAAAAAGAGGAAGCGGTTGCGTGGCTGAATAAAGATTCTGCCGCGCATACGATAGTTTCGGATTCCGGAAACGAATTAAGCTCGGCTACGTTGTCAAAAGGCAAGATATATTTCCATACTTTCAACTCTACCGGAACATTCGCGTATCATTGCGGTATTCATCCGTCAATGAAAGCGAAAATAACCGTGGAATAAACGCTGTATTTTGGGTTATCCACAATTAACCTATAATTTTCCGACAATTTTTGCTATACTAAACCCGTAACCAAAAGGTCGAAAACACTAATTTATCAATATATATGTATATGGCACAGTTAATACAAGGTTGGAGCAATATTACCCTGGATGCTTTAAGAAATCTTTGGATTCAAGCATTGGGCGTTCTTCCTTTAATTTTAGGAGCGTTGATCGTTTTTATTATCGGTTTAATTGTCGCTTCCGTTTTAGAAATGGTTGTGATAAAAGTTGTCCGATTGCTGAAATTGGACAGTCTTTTAATTCGCTCGGGAGTGGAAGAGTATCTGAAAAGAGGCGGCTTGAGAGTTGATGCCGGTAAATTTTTCGGCAAAATTATTTATTGGTTTGTGGTTTTGGCCTCTGTCTTGGCGGCTTCCGATATCTTGAACTTCTACGCTTTTTCCAATTTCCTGAATTCAATCCTCATTTACATCCCCAACATTATCGTGGCCGTCTTAATATTATTAGCGGCTTTGATTATCGCCGGTTTCCTGAAATCAATAATCAAAGTTTCCATAGCCGGCGCTCAACTTGAAGGAGCGGGCTTTCTGGCTTCGCTGGCTTGGTGGACAATCGTGATTTTCGGACTCTTGGCCGCTTTGATGCAATTAGGCATCGCTAGCAATCTTTTCAACATAATTATTTCTGGCATTGTCGCTATGATTGCCCTGGCTGGCGGAATCGCTTTCGGATTAGGAGGAAAGGATTACGCCTCTCATCTTTTGTCTAAAATGAGAGACCAATTGGAAAATAAAAGATAATCAGTAGTTGAGCTAATTAGCAAAAAGGGGACCGCTCAACCCCCGCGCCTAATCAGTTTAGTTTTTCTGGACAATCTCTAAAAACTGATTAGGCGCGGGGGTTGACAAAGCTTTTTATTTGCCCATACTTAATGCTTAATGTATGTATAAATATTTATTATCACAAAAGGCGAGGCGGACAACTTTGTTAAGTTAAATTTTTGCTGATTACGCCCCGCCTGAAAAAGGCGGGGTTTTAGTTTTAAATATATAATTTGCCCCCAGACCGATTAAGCGTTAACACTCAATACGAAAAAATGCTCAATCGGTGTGCGGGTAAAGAAAAAACGATTGAACCGGAAAGAACTTTAAAAAATTAATATGACCCCCGCGTAGAATTTTATTCTAACGCGGAATTAATTAGACAATTTTTTGAGGTAGAGAATTTATTAAGGGTGTATGGTGGATGCCTTGACGCAAAGTGGCGATGAAGGACGTAGCGTAGCTGCGATAAGCCTCGGTGAGGTGCCTAGCAACCTTTGACCCGGGGATGTCCGAATGGGGAAACCTATCTCGATAAAATCGGGATGGCCTTGTCTGTAAATGATAAGGCAGCTTACCCGCTGAAGTGAAACATCTCAGTAAGCGGAGGAAAAAAGAAAAATTTTTATTCCCGTAGTAGCGGCGAGCGAAATGGGAAGAGCCCAAACCTATGCGCATCTCACTGTCGTTCGATGCAGAAAATAGAAATTAGAAAATAGAAAATAGAATTTCGGATTGATTAAAATCTCTGTCATTCTACTTTCTAAATTCTACTTTCTAAATTCTACGCACCGAGCGAGAGCGAGGTGCGAATGGGGGTTGTAAGATAAAAATATTCTTAAGTTTTAAAGCTTGAAACTTAAGATAAGAGTTACAAATTTGTCGGCTAGTCAAAACTGCTGGAAAGTAGTGCCAAAGAAAGTGAAAGCCTTGTAGACAAAAGTCGGCAAACTCTTAAATTTTTATTCTTGAGTACCTCGAGGCCAGACAACCTCGAGGGAAGCCGGGAGTACTATCTCCCAAGGCTAAATACGCTTTGCGATCGATAGTGAACAAGTACCGCGAGGGAAAGGTGAAAAGTAGGCCGGTGAGGCCGTTGAAATAGAACCTGAAACCATACACTTACAAGGACTCGGAGTCCGCGATACGCGCAAGCGCAATCGGGATGACGAGGTGCCTATTGAAGAATGAGCCAACGACTTTATTTGCATTGCTAGTCTAAGTCCGTTTACGGACGAAGCATAGGGAAACCAAGTGTGAAAAACGCGTTAGCAGTGCGAGTAAGACCCGAAGCCAAGCGAGCTTGTCCTGGCCAGGATGAAGGCTGATGAAAATCAGCTGGAGGTCCGCACCGGTGAGCCGTTCAACACTCTCGGATGAGCTGGGATAAGAAGTGAAAAGCTAATCGAGCTTGGTAATAGCTGGTTCTCTCCGAAA
>JBBTUZ010000127.1:0-3438 GCA_038063495.1 Patescibacteria group bacterium
CGCCAGCCAAAAAAACCGCTGCGTCCATTTAGCGAAAGACGAATTGGAATTCATGCCATAATTATATAAATTTTTCAGCGAAAGCGCAAAAAATTTACCCATTCAAATAAATTATCAAGTATAGTTTTGGATATTATTTTTCTCCCAAACTTCCCTTTACCAGCCAAATAATATAAGTTTAGAAGGGCGGTTAGCTCAGTGGTAGAGCGACTCGTTTACACCGAGTAGGCCGGAGGCTCAATCCCTCCACCGCCCACAGAATATCCATTTTTTCTAAAACAGAAATTCGCCAGAATTTCTGTTTTAGTTTTGTGAGCGAGCTTGACACAATAAATAATTTATGCAATAATGGCATTATTATCGGAAATGATTTCCGATGAACTTTACCGCAAGAGTGTCGCGGGGATTGTACATTAAAAAGGAGGGTAAAATGGATAAACGCCACAAAAAAGAAATAGAAGAAGCGCTAGCCCCCGCCAAAATTATTTACGCTGCCAAGGCGGAAACGGTTGATGACTTCCAACAAGATGATTTTTTAGTTTCCTGCGAAAACGAAGGAGAGCTGAAAGATTGCGTCAAAGCTATCGGCACATACAATAAGTTTAATCCGTCAAAGATCAAGAGAGCTTTGACGGCAGTTAATTTTTCGGGGATATTTGGATACAGATTTTGGAAAATTAAGATTGGATTGGAAAATAGTCCAGTCATGTTTCTCGTCTCCACGAACTCCCCCATTTTCCGAAAAAAATGTAGAGAGTTCGCAAGAATTGCGGGTGCCGATGAGTGCGACTTCTATATAGATGTTTCCGCAGAAGACCGGAAAAACTTCCGACTAAATGCGGAATTCATAGCCCAAAAATGGGCCCATTCAAAAGTTAGGTGCCGTATTTGGTGGGATTGAGAAGAGATTTCTCAATTTCACGAATCAGCCCGTTCAATGATGAAAATCTTGAATGGGCTGTTTTATTTTTTAATCAGCTTGCGATTGTAAAGCAACCCAGCTTGTCTAAGAAAAATCCCACAGGCCGAACTGACATTCGCCCGCCGAAGCAAGGGCTACGGCACCGCGAAAGGCGGGCAGGGCTCCGAGCAAGTCCCCACTTAGCGGAGCGAAGTGAGGAAAGCGAGGCCGATGGCAAAGAACCTTTTTCCGCGCCGGGAAAAAAGGATTCTGGTTTTCAAGAGCAAGTTTGGGTTGTTAAAAAAAGACCGTAGCTGGCGGGGAAAATTTTAGAAATTATAGCTCCAAAATTTGGAGAAAATCCTTTATTTTAAAACCGCAGTCTCGGCAAAGAAAAATCTGGTCTTCAACCAAAAAATATTTTATAAACCGGGAGCGGCATTTTTGGCATTCAGCCAGCTTCGGGTCGTAACCTAAAACTTTCAAGAAATAATTATAGAAAATTTCTTTTTTGGCCAAAGTTTTTTTCAGCCAAAACCAGAGCTTTGGATCTATTTCTTCAGAATAAATAAGCCCCTTAAGAGCCGAGAGAAGCTTTAAGGCTTTGGCGAAATAAACCGGAGAAACGCGAAAATGTTTTAAATAGTCTTGAGTCAAGGCGTCAACGACCACAAAGCCGTTTTTTTCCGTCAAACGAACCAAAGAAAAAGTCAGCGGTTCCAAGTGAGGAGAAAGTTTGGAAGTAATTTTCTGGCCGCTGGTAACCTTGGCTTTAACACGCCCCAATTCTTTGGTGTAAAGGTCAACGACTAAATCAGTTTCGTTAACTTCATTTTTGTCCAAAACCAAGGCCTCGGTTAAATATTCGCGCATAACGTTATTATTTATCTCTTAAAAAATCTTAATAACTTTTCTAGGGGCTGGGAATTAATGATATCGTTTTTTGTCGCCCAGCCGCGGCGGGCTTGGCTGATTCCTAAATTCAGAAAACGCAAGTAATCAAAATGATGAGAATCGGCATTAATTGCCATTTTTACGCCGGCGGCCACCGCTTTTCTAATATTAATATCTTTCAAGTCCAATCTGCTCAAAGAAGAATTAATTTCTAAAATAGTTTTGGTTTCTTTGGCCACTTTTAAAATTTCATCAAAATCAATTTCATATTCCTCGCGGCGCTTAATTATCCGGCCAGTCGGATGAGAGATGATGTCCACATTAAGATTTCTCATCGCCTTGATAATCCTTTCGGTCATTTCTTTTCTCCCCATTTTAAGCTGGGAATGGACTCCGGCAATAACATAATCCAGTTTCGCCAAGGCTTCGTCTTTGATATCAATAGAGCCATCGGCTAAAATATTAGCTTCGCAACCTTGCAAGATACGGAATTTGGAATTTAGAATTTTAAATCTTGAATTCAACTTTTCTATCTCTTTTCTTTGCTGAAGCAATCGTTTTTCGTCCAAACCGTGTTCAATTATTAAAAATTTGGTGTGATCAGAAATGCCAATATACTCATAACCCATTTCTTGGGCCGCTTCGGCAATTTCTTCAATACTATTGAGACCGCCATTCCAATTAGAATGAATATGTAAATCGCCCTTTATATCTTGATAACCGACAATTTTAGGCAATTTATTTTTTAAGGCGGTTTCAATTTCGCCGGTGTTTTCCCGCAATTCCGGCTCTATGTAAGAAAGTCCCAAGGCTTTGTAAACTTCTTCTTCGGTTTTACAAGCAATTATTTTTTTACCCTTGAATAAACCGTATTCATTCAGCTTGAAACCCTTCTCAATGGCAATTTTCCTTAAAGCGATATTATGCTCTTTGGAACCGGTAAAATACTGGAGAGCCGAGCCGAACTGATTTTCCGGCAAAACCCGCAAATCAACATCAAATCCTTTTTCCAAACGAATTGAGGCCTTGGTCGGACCCTGTCCCCAGATTTTTACGATGCCCGGCATTGAAACAAAATAATCAACGACTTTTTTGGGATTGGAACTAGTGATTAAAATATCCACATCGCCGATAGTTTCTTTCATTCTCCTGACTGAACCAGCCGGACTGATTTTTTTAACCTCCTTCAAGCTTTTTAAATTTTCCAAAATTTCATCAACGGCCGGGATGATTTCGCCCAATAAAAAACGGCCTTTAGTTCGCTTTAGAAATTCTATCCCTTGAAGAATGTTTTGTTCGGTTTTTTCCCCGAAATTAGGCAAATTTCTAACTTGGCCGATTTTAGCGGCTTTTTCCAAATCTTGAAGATTTTTAATTTTCAAGCCCTCGTATAAATCCCTAATCATTCTCGGGCCGAGGCCTTCAACCGCGCTCAATTCTTTAATATCAACGGGCATTTCCTTTTTTAAATTTTCGTATTCTTTGATTTTCCCTGTTTTGAGATACTCCGCTATTTTTTCGGCGATGCTTTCACCCACCCCGGGAATTTCTTCCAAAGCCTTGATTCCGCCTTTTTTATAAACATCCTCAGCGTCATCGGCTAAAGTTTCTAGGCTTAAAGCGGCTTTTTCATAAGCAGAGGG
>JBBTUZ010000128.1:0-3542 GCA_038063495.1 Patescibacteria group bacterium
AAATTCAGTGTGGGTGATTTTTATTCCAACCCGGCAATTAGGACAAATTCTTCTGACTAGCCGCTGGCCAATGACGATATTTATCGTGGAAGTGATTAAAAATGGCTCAATCTTCATATCCATCAATCGGGGAAAGGCGGTCGCCGCGTCGTTAGTGTGAAGGGTGGAAAGCAAAAGATGGCCGGTCAGAGCGGCGTTAACAGCAATCCCGGCAGTTTCTTCGTCTCTAATTTCTCCCACCATAATAATGTTCGGGTCTTGGCGTAAAATTGATCGCAAGCCGTTAGCAAAAGTTAAGCCGGTTCGGGGATTGACTTGGATTTGGTCAATGCCGGCGATAGCATATTCTATGGGGTCTTCAATGGTGAGAATAGACACTTCCTTGGTGTTTAAAGCCCTGATGACGGTGTATAAGGTGGTTGTCTTGCCTGAACCCGTGGGGCCGGTGGCTAAAATCATTCCGTAGGGTCTTTTAATGGCTTTTTTCAGTCGTGATAAATCTTTCTCATTTAAATCAAGGTCTTCTATGGCAATAATTTTAGTTCGCTCGCTTAAAAGCCGCAGTATGGCGTTTTCGCCGTCATAGGTTGGCGCTATAGAAACCCTGACATCTATATAACCAACATCGGTGACGGTCGTTCGGAAACGCCCGTCTTGGGCCATTTGGTGTTCATCGGTTCTCAAACCGGACAGCACTTTGATTCTGGCGATTATTTCCGGCTGAAGCTCTTTGGGGAAAATAAATGAATCTCTAAGAACGCCGTCAATTCTAAGACGCATCACCAGCTTTCCCGATTCGGGATCAATATGAATATCCGAGGCCCTGCTTAAAAAAGCGTATTCCAGCAAAAGGTCAACGAGTTTAATAATAGATGCCCCTTTCTCTGCTTTTAGTTCTTTCTCAACTTCTTGCTTTAAAAAAGAAACTCTAGTTTCCGCCATAACTTTTATTTAGATATTAATCTTTAAATTTTCTTGTTTTCAAGCGTTGAATCAAGCCTATTCATTATAATCTTAAAGCTAATTTTATGATAGTTCGTTTGATGTTTTTTCAACCACTGCTTTAATTCGCCTGACGCCGGCGCCAACCGATTCTTCTTTTATAATTTTAAATCGGCCAATTTCAGAAATATTTTTGACATGAGGGCCATTACAGATTTCCCGACTGTAATCGCCGATATAATAAACATTAACTTTGTCGGGGTATTTAGCTTTGAAAAAGGCCTTGGCCCCTTCGGCCATCGCTTCTTCTTTGGATTTTTCTTCAAATTTGACCGGTAAATTTTCTTTAATTTTTTGATTGACAATGGTTTCCAGTTTAACGATTTCTTCCGCGGTTAATTTTCTTTCAAAAGGAAAATCAAAACGCAGGCGTTCCGGGTTGATGTCGGAACCGATTTGTTTTATTTGGTTTCCGAATAAATCGGAAAGGGCTTGGTGGAGAAGGTGGGTGGCGGTGTGGAGTTTGGTTATTTTTTGTTTTTCTTCATCACTAACGCCGGTGATTTCGCCGCCTTCTTTCAGGCCATGACCGCCGAATTTTTTGTCCAAACCGGCCCGGGAAATTTCTTGGTGTTTTTTGAATTCTCTATCAAAATCTTCTCGTTTTAAGTACTCGGTTCGTTTGCCGCCAAAATCTTTCAGAACTTCAAATGGCAAGCCGTAGGTTTCATAAAGTTTAAAAGCGCTAGCCGCGTCAACATTTTCCATCTTTTTAAATTCTCGGTAACCTATTTTGAGAGTTTTCTCAAACCCTTCTTGTTCTCGCTTGAATTCTTCTTGAACAAGATGGTCATTTAATTCAGGATAAATTTTTTTGTATTCATTAACAATGACGCTTAAGATAGCCGGAAGCTCAATGCCAATTTGATTGGCATGCATAATAGTTCTACGCATAATTCTGCGTAAAACATAGCCGGCTTCTTTATTGGACGGCCGGACGCCGTCAGAAAGCAGAAACGCCGTTCCGCGCATATGGTCCGCCACCAATCTTCTAATTTGATTCGGAATGCCGTCAGGAATAATGTTAATAGACGAAGAAAAAAGGTCCGTTTCAAAAATAGTCGGTTTGTTTTGAAAAATCATCGCCAGGCGTTCCAGTCCCATTCCGGTATCTACGCCCGGCGTTTTTAATTTCGTGAATTTTCCTTCTTTGTCTTTGTAATACTCGTTAAATACAATATTCCAGATTTCAACGTCATTGATGTAGATTTCCGTGGTCGGGCCGCAAGGCCCTTCATCTCCGGTTGGTCCCCAGAAGTTGTCTTCTCGACCCGCTTTTTTTATTTCAACGTCGCTGTCTATTTTTTTCCATATTTTTTCCGATTCTTCATCCGGCGGAATTAGCTGCCCTTTGTCTGTCGGATGGTCGCCGCCAAAAACGCTTACATAACCGATTTTCAATTTCAATTCTTTGGTGATAAATTCGTGAGCGTACTCAATCGCTTTTTCTTTAAAATATCCGCCAAAAGAAAAGTTTCCCAGCATTTCAAAAAACGTCAGATGCGATTCGTCGCCGACTAAATCAATATCGGAAGTGCGAAAACATTTTTGAACCGAAACCGCGTTTTCGCCGTAAGGCGATTTTTCGCCTAGATAATAGGGTTTGAATTGCTGCATTCCGGCTGTCGTAAAAAGCACCGATGGGTCGTCGGAAATCAAAGAAGAAGAGGGAACGATGGCGTGCCCTTTTTCTTCAAAAAATTCTAAAAATAGATTTCTTATCTCCTTGCTGGTCATTAAATTTATTGTTTAATAATATCCCTCCAGTTTTCCAATTTCGCTGTGTTGTCTGATTCTTTCCAAGGCCTTGGCTTCAATCTGCCGAATGCGTTCCCGCGTAACACCGAATTCTTTGCCCACTTCTTCAAGGGTGTGCGTGACATTGTCTTCCAATCCGAAACGCATGCTTAAAATTTTTTGTTCTCTCGGAGATAGGGCGCTGATAATTTCTTTAAGCTGATTTCTCAAAAGGGTTTGGCTGGCTAATTGTTCGGGGGTGAGGCTTTGGCTGTCGGGAATAAAATCGGATAAGGTGCCCCCATCGTTTCCGCTTTCATCAAGAGGAGTTTCCAGAGAAATAACTTCTTGGGATATTTTTTGGATATAATTAATTTTGCTGACATCAGTGCCCATTTCATTGGCGAGTTCTTCGGCTAAAGGCGTTCGTCCCAATTCCTGGGTTAATTTCCGCTTGGTCTGGGTGTATTTGGAAATAGTTTCTACCATATGAACCGGAATACGGATAGTTCGCGACTGGTCAGCCAGCGCCCTGGTGATGGCTTGGCGAATCCACCAGGTAGCGTAAGTTGAAAATTTGAAACCTCTGCGGTAATCAAATTTATCCACTGCCCGTGAAAGCCCGATGTTGCCTTCCTGGATGAGGTCCAGAATGCTTAAATTGGGACTGCGATTGACATATCTTTTGGCAATGGAGACAACCAAACGAAGATTGGCCTTCATTAATTGTTGCCGAGCTTTTTCGTCTTTTCTTTCTTTTCTTTTGGCCAGGCTGACTTCTTCCTGCTGGGTTAAAAGCGGAG
>JBBTUZ010000128.1:3552-6189 GCA_038063495.1 Patescibacteria group bacterium
GTTTTGCCGATTTCTTTCAGATACATTTGAACGGCATCAGGCAAAGCTTCCTGCAAGGTTGAGCTTGCTTTTTTGGGTTTTTTCTCCACAGATTCTTCCGGCGCCTCAATGAGCTGTTCGGTTTCAATTACTCCAATTTTGTTTTTTCCTAAAATATCGTAAATCTTTTCCAGCAGGGGAATGTTGTTTTCAATATGCGGAAAGAAATAAAGGATTTCTAAATCAGTGACATATTTTTTTTCATAGCCCTTTTTAATTAAATTATCCAGTTTTTGCTTTTCTTTTCCCTTTAGTTCAAGTTTTTCATTAACAACTTTGGTTGATAAATGCTGGGGCTTGGGATGATTAGCGGCGCGGCGCGGTTTCGGTTTTCCCGCTTTTAGTTTTTTGCCTTTTTTAATTATTTTTATTTTTTTCATAGTTTTATTGGGAGTAGTCGCTAATATACCAATATTAAACCAATATACAAATTATGAATCACGAATAGATATTCGTATATTTGTCTTTAATTCGTATATTCGTGATTACTCTTTTTTAAATCATTGATTTCTCGGAAATTAGCTTGAAATTTTATCAAGAGGCCGTCTAAGACATTTTTATCATTATTTTTTTGGGCCGATTTTATTTCTTCTTGCAATTGACGACCTTGATTTTTGCGGGATTCAATTTTTAATTGCTTAATCAATTCCATAAGTTCTTTTTTTAGCGTTAAATCGTCAAGATCGGAAAATTCATAAGTGGAGCGGAGGTCTAAAAAAGAGACCATATCATTTTGCCCTTTATCTTTTTGCAAGAGCGAAGGATTGTCCAAAAAATTTTGCCAGTTAACTGGAAAATAATCGCGGTCTTGGACGATAACAGGAACAAATTCCGGTTTAGACAAAGCCAATGACAAAAGTTTCTGGCAAAGCAAGTCTAGCCGCGAAGGCTTGGCTATTTCTTTGCTTTCCGCTTCTTCAACGCCGGTCAACGAGTTGGGCTTAATCTTAATGGTATTTAGTTCATAAGTCATTATTCTTTCTTCAACTCCTGATTTTAAAGAAAGTTCTTTCAGCCAATGGGATTGCTCAATAGCGCTTTTAATGGTTTTAATGTGCGCAAGCAAATGGCGGATATTGTGTTTTTTAGACGGCCAATCCACATTGTCGTTCAGATAAAAATTAAAAAGACAGACAAAAGCCGGTTGAGTCCGGCTCATGGCTGTTTTAAGATAATCCGGATTTTTTTCAGCCGCTTCCGCCGGATCTTTATACCCGTTTAAATCAAGAACTTTGATATTGAAATCAAAGCTGCTGAAAAGACCAAGGCCGCGTTCCAGGGCTTTGATGCCGGCTTCGTCCTTATCAAAACTAATAACTAAATTATCGGCCAATCTCTTAAGGCTTTTTAATTGGTCTTGGCTTAGGGCGGTTCCGGAAGTGGCAACCGCGTTTTTGATGCCCGACTGCCAGCTCATCAAAAAATCCATTTGCCCTTCAACCAAAAAAGCGGTTTGGGAATGACTGATTTCCGATTTTGTTTTATGAAGCCCGTAGAGGACGCGGGATTTATTAAAGAGCGGCGTTTCCGGGCTGTTGACGTATTTGCCGGTTTCGGAGTTTTCAAACAGGGGCAAAACCCGGCCGGTAAAAGCAATGACCTTGCCAAAATTATTATAAATTGGAAACATTATCCGGTTATAGAATCTGTCCAAGTATTTTCCTTTTTCGGTTTTAATAACCAAACCGGCTTTGGCAATGTCGTTAATATTATAGCCGAGATGAATCAGATATAAAACCAAATTTTCGCCGCCAGCGGGCGCGAATCCAATCTCAAATTCATCAATGGTGCTTTGAAGGAGAGCTCGTTTTTTTAAATATTCAAGGGTTGCCGGAGATTTAGGCAATTGTTCTTTGAAAAAATTTTTGGCCTTTTCGTTAAGCTCATAGAGGATGCTGAATTCTTTTTGGTCTTGGAGATTGAGGCGTTTTAATTCTATGCCGGCTTTTTCGGCTAAAACCCGCAGGGCTTCGTGAAATTCCAAGTTTTCATATTTCATCAGAAACTTGATAACATCGCCGCCCTCCCCGCAGGAGCCAAAACAATGCCAGATTTGGCGTTCCGGCGAAATCACAAACGAAGGGGTTTTTTCCTGGTGGAAAGGGCAGAGGGCTTTGAAATTTTTGCCAGCCGGATGAACCGGAATATAAGACCGGATAAAATCAACAATGTCTATTTTTTCTTTGATTTCTTCAAGAGGAGTAAGCATTATATGATGAATTTTAGCCCTCAAGCCGATATAAATCAACTTGGGTTGAAAAATATGTTAAAATTATTTAATATCTTATTAGAGTTATGGACATAGCCAATTTAAAATCAAAAATCAGGGAAATTCCCGATTGGCCGCGGAAAGGAGTTAATTTTAAAGACATCACTCCTGTTTTGGAAGACGCCGATTATTTTAAATTCGTCATTGACCAGCTGGCTGAATTTTTCGTGGCCAAAGAAGTTGAAAAGGTGGTGGGCATAGACGCCCGTGGTTTTTTGCTGGCTTCGGCTGTGGCTTACAAACTGGGAGCTGGCGTGGCCATTGTTCGGAAAAAAGGGAAATTGCCTCACGAAACCATTACTCGCGAATATGAACTGGAATACGGGAGC
>JBBTUZ010000129.1:0-2929 GCA_038063495.1 Patescibacteria group bacterium
TTTATTTAAAACGATTTTATTAAGATCGTGCTTGTCCAGTTTTGTTTTAATCCCTATGCCGCTCCAAGAGTGAATAGTCATCCCGCCGATATGCGTGGCCGCGATGCCGGTGGAAGCCGTGATGGCCGGTTCAATGCCGACTGACCGCAAATAGGCCACATATTGATTAACAAGATATGTTTTCCCCGATCCGGGCTCGCCTGTTAAAAACACATTCGCGCCGGTTTTAAGAATAGAAAGCGCCAGCGATTGAATCATTTAAATACCTCGCTGTGTTTTTGCACCCGGCCGACTTGCCCGTCTTCTAATCGCACCTTAATCCCGTGGGGATGAAAACTGGAATTAGTGAGAATTTCGGATACGATGCCCCGAGTCAATCTGCCGGTTCTTTGGTCGCTTTTTAAAACCACCTCAACCTCTTGGCCTATTTTAATATCTTCTCTATTTTGTCCGTTCATAAATTTATTTATTTTATTATAATAATTTAAGCAAAAACATTACGGCTATCCCCAGCAAAAAAACAAAAAAATGGATTAATGATTTTCGCGGATTGACCTTGCGCTTTATTTCGGGAATTAAATCCGAACAAGCTATATAGATAAAAGAACCGGCGGCGAAAGGCAAAAGAAAAATCATAGCGTTGCCCATTTTCCCCGACAAAAAAAATCCGAAAATTCCGCCAAAAATTATGGCGCTGGCCGATAAAAAATTTAAAAACAAAGCCTTGCTTCTTTTAAATCCGCTGTAAATTAAAATGCCAAAATCCCCGATTTCTTGCGGGATTTCGTGAAGAGCCACGGCCAAAGCCGTGATAAAACCCAAAGGAGCGGAAACAATAAAGGAACCGGCGATAATTAAACCGTCAATGAAATTATGAACGCCGTCCGAGATTAAAATCAAATAAGAAAAATGGGTTGCTTCGCTAAAAATTTCGGGGTGCTCTTTGGCGTGATGATGATGCCATTTGATGGAATTCTCCAAAATGAAAAAAGCGCAAAAACCAAAAAGCAAAAATAAAAATATTTTTAAGACAGAAGACTCTTCAGCGCCCGCTTTTTCAATGGCCTCCGGTATCAAATGCAAAAAAGCGCTGCCGATTAAGGCGCCGGCCGCGAAAGAGACTAAAATTAAAAGAATCTTGTCCAAAAATTCTTCTTTCAAAAACAAAATCACAGCTCCGATAAAAGCAATCAAGCTAATCAAGAATGTGCTGATTAAAATATAAATAAAAACT
The DNA here is from genome assembly GCA_038063495.1 of Patescibacteria group bacterium. GTDB lineage: Bacteria > Patescibacteriota > Minisyncoccia > UBA6257 > MFKM01 > MFKM01. Next base: position 1,235 of record JBBTUZ010000129.1, read on the forward strand.
TCCATAACTTTTGATTATATTCTCAAAACTCCCAAGTGAAAAATCTGAATTAACCGGCTCCCCCAAATTAAAGTTAAAATAACCGCCAAAAGAAACGGCCAGCCGAGAGTGGTATACGCTTCTTTCAAGACGATTCCGCGAAAAACAGAAACTAAAACAACGGAAACGAAAACCAATGGCACGAAAATCACAAAATTAGGCCAGCCAACAAACAGAGCGGCCAAAAAACCAAGCTCGGTTTCGCCTTCTTCAAAAAACCGATCCTGGCGTTTTTTCAAAAATTTCAGAAACAGATAAAAAGCGAAAGCGACGCCGATGGCGATAAAAGCGTTTAACCAAAATCGGCCGTAAGCGTAAAACCAAAAATAGCGGGGAGAATTAAGCAATAATTTAGCTAAAGCGTCCTGCGACCAGGCATAATATTGAGCGGCGGTTTGAAAAACGGCGTAGAAAATACGAATTGCCGCGGCGACAACGATTAATGATTTAAAACCCGACTGACGGCGAGACAAGTATCGGGAAAAACCAAGCAAAAAAACAAAACCCAAAAAACCCAAAATAATTTTCGGCGCGAAATTAATAATTGTGGATAAATAATTCATACAACAGCTAGCTTCTCTTACATTTTACACCCTAAAAAAATTTTGATAAAGTCTAGTCAAGGCGATATCCCCGCGACCTTAACGGGCCTATAGTTCAGTGGTAGAACGCCTCGTTTGTCCCGAAAATCTTCGCGAGGAGTAATCCGAGCGATTAGATTTTCGAGATCCCGTTTTGTCTGCGATAATAAATAATATAAGGGGCAGTAGCTCAGTGGTAGAGCACTACATTTGCAATGTAGGGGTCGCGGGTCCAAATCCCGCCTGCTCCACAAATTATAGCGAAGATAACGGGATCGCGAAATTGTAGATGCTCGCGTGGCTCGCAGACAATTTCGGGACAACGAGGAGACGGCAGTTCGATTCTGCCCAGGTCCACCATTTCAGATTTGCCGAAGAAGTTGCCTCGGGGCTTTGTGCACACGCGCACGGGTGGTGCGAGGCAAGCATCATACATTAAGTTGCGACCCCTTTACTCTTCAAAAAATCAGTGCTGAAGAAGTCGGTCTTGAGCAAGGTTTTTACAGGGGAGTTTTGAGTGGATAATGTGTAGATTGGTGTATTTTTGGGTAGATTTAGGGGGTACTTGTGTAGATTTAGGCAGTATGATAGTATCTTTGGTATGGAAGAAAAATTGCTTACCATTGGCCAAGCGGCCGAATACCTAGGCGTTTCTCTAAACACGCTTCGTCGGTGGGACGAAAGCGGTAAATTGATCGCGATTAAAAAAGAGGGTGGTACGCACAGGTATTATCGCGAGAAGGATTTAGAAATCTTTGCGAGCGATCTAATGAAATTTGCTTCCGAATGGATAGCGGACGGGGTGGAGTTCCCGGGTACTTTTTATTGTCCGACCAGTTCGATTTTTAACGCCAGACTAATTAAAATGGAATACGCGCTTATGCAAAAACCCGGGTTTGAAAAATTATATTCCTTAATTACCTTAATTGCCGGAGAAATCGGCGATAATTCGTTTGCTCATAATTTAGGAAAGTGGCCGGATACGGCAGGAATTTTTTTCGGCTACGATCTCACCATGCGTATTATTGTTCTCGCCGATCGGGGATTGGGTGTTTTAGAAACATTGCGTCGAGTT
>JBBTUZ010000130.1:0-8051 GCA_038063495.1 Patescibacteria group bacterium
GGCAAGCTTGGTTCCCGCGAAGCGGGATTGCCGCGCCGAGGGCGAAGAAAATTTTGCCGCTGGAGCAAAATTATTCTGTTTCTGAAAAACAATTTTCTGAAATAAATCTTGCGCTTCCGTTTGGGTTTCAGAAAAATCTTTTTGTCCGCTGTTCGCAAAATAGACGTTTCGTAATTCAAAACAATAAAAATGTTTAATAAAATTTTAAGGTGGTTTAAAACGCTTAATTACCCTTCGTATGTGATATTTTTTGTCACTGCAAACTGCAATGCCAAGTGCAAAATGTGTTTTTATCAGGATAATATGGCGGAAAATCGCGGCCAAAATGAATTAACCGTGGCGGAATATGACAAAATCAGCCAAAAAATAAAATCAATCAATATTTTGGGCATTTCCGGTGGCGAACCTTTTTTGAGAAACGACTTATCCGAAATAATAAAAGTTATTTATAAAAACACCCGTCCTTTGGTGGTTGATCTTCCCACTAACGGATTTTTTACGGAAAGCGTTTTAAAGCAGGCCGAGGATATCGCTAAAAATTGTCCTAAACTGACCGTTGATTTGCAGATTTCTATTGACGGCCCCGAGAAAATACATAACGAAATTCGTGGCCTCAAAGACGGATTTGCCAAGATGAAGGAAACTTATAACGGCCTAGTGAGCTTAAAAAAGAAATATAAGAATTTGAAGGTCAAGGCTTGCGTGGTCTATTCTCATTATAATGAGGATTATATTGAAGAACTTTTTAGCATTCTTGACGGGGATTTCAAGAATTTGGACAGGGTGGTGTTTTCGGTGGTTCACGGCAGCGTCAGCAACGCCGAAGCCTTTCAATTTGACTGGAATAAGTATTTCGCAATCTGCGATAAAATACGCGCCAACGCGAAAGTCGGCGATATTTGGGATTTTCATTCTATATTTACTATGGCTTTAAGAATAGCTAAAAATGATTTTTTGAAGAAAATTTTGAAAACGAAAGATATGTATAAAAGTTGCCAAGCCGGTAAAAAAGTCATCGTGGTCGGTGAAACCGGCAAGGTTTTTCCCTGCGAACCGCTTTGGCAAAAAGTGGGCGATTTGAGAAGTAACGGCTACGACATAAACCAGATATTGAACTCCGAAGAAATGAAAAAATACAATGAAAAAATTATTAAGGAAAAATGCGATTGTCGTTGGGGGTTGCCGATGTCTAACGCTTTGCTTTATAAGCCTCAATATTATCCGAAAATAATTTTTGAAATGATTAAGATTTTTTTAAGGAGTAATCGCTAATATACGAATTCGTATATTAGCGTTTGATTCGTATATTCGCGAATACTATGTCTATTAAATTAGATCTACATGTTCATTCTAAATTTCGCGGTCACACTTATATTACCGCCGAGAAATTAAAAGAAGCGCTGACAAAGAGGCGGTTAGACGGCGTGGCGATAACTAATTTTTTTGATATTTCGCACGCTGTTTTGCTGAAAGAACAATTGAAAGAATTCATCGTTATAGTCGGTCAGGAAATATGGACGAAAGAAGGGCATCTTATCGGTTTGGGCCTTAATGAAAAATTACCCGATTTTAAAAGCGCGGAAGAAACTATCGGGGAAATACATAATCAAGGAGGAATTGCCATAGCTCCTCACCCGTATTTAAATTTAGGTCTTGGTAAAAAAATAATGTCGCTTCCTCTTGACGCGATAGAATCTTATAACGGAATTATCGGCGCGTCGTTAATTTATAATTTTTTGGCGATGATGAGCGCCAGAAAAAAAAACATTCCGCAAACCGCTTCCACGGACACAACCAGCCCCGCGTTTGTCGGTAAAAGTTATACGGAAGTCCTGGTTGACGACCCGAAATTGATTTTAGAAGCGATACGATCAGGCAATGTTAAGCCGCGCAAACGGGCGCTTCCTTTGCCGGTCGCTTTCATTCTCAAGAATTTTTTAAATTTTAAAAATATCAAGCCATGCCCCCTTCACGCTGTTCCTTGTTCTGTTTGCGGCGCTTCTATGGCCGTAAGAATATTAAAAAGAGAACTTAGATGTTTGGATTGCGGATCGATTCAGGTTTCGCGCATTCTTTGTTCTAACGGCCATTACCTTTGCTTGAAATGTATAATTAAAAAAGAAACAAGCAATCAAGCGTAAAATAATGAATATTCTGCTTATTTATCCGCAATATTCCCATAGCACCGAATTTGATACCAGGGCGCCTTCTATGTCCTTGGTTTATTTAGCGTCCGCGTTGGAACGCGATGGCCATCAGGTGGAAATTTACGACGCGTCATTGGGCCCAGTTGTTAAATCCGGCAAGATATTCCGTTACGGAGTTTCCGAAGAAGAAATGCGCGATTTTTTAAGAAGTCGCGAGTTTGATATTGTTGGCATTACTTGTTCATTCGCCGCGAAATGGAAATTCGTATCTAAAATCGCCGAGCAAGTCAAAGAAATAAATCCGCGCGCTCTTGTATCCACGGGAGGGTTGTTTCCCACCTATAGCTGGAAATATTGTTTAAATGATTGCGGCGCCATAGATTTTATAATGCTGGGCGAGGCGGAATTAAGTTTCGCGCGGGTAGCCGGCAATATCGCTAAGGGAGCCGATATAAACGATGCCTGTAAAAACGCGGATGGCGTTGTTTGGAGAACAGATAAAGAAATTCATTATAATCCCAAAAAAGAATACAATAATAAACTTGACGATTTGCCTTTCCCGGCCTGGCATTTGGCCGACCTTAAGAAATATTTTCTATTGCAGAAGAATATTTTTGAACTCGCCGCGCCGTGTCTTCCCATTTTGTCTTCAAGAAGCTGTCCCAATCAATGCCGATTTTGCAATATGTATCTTACGCACGGCCGTATTTGGAGGCCGAGGTCCGCGGATAATGTGCTTGATGAAATTGAATATCTGATAAAAAAATTCGGCGTGCGTAATTTTTATTTTATTGATGATAATTTCAGCATCAATCTTGAAAGGGCAAAAAATATATGCCAGGGACTTATTAAAAGGAATCTTAATATCAAATACAATTTTCATAACGGCCTAAGCATAAAAACAATAGACGGCGAATTGGTTCAATTAATGAAAAAATCCGGCTGCACGAGCGTTTGTTTGGCTATTGAATCGGGAAGCGAGCGCATCCGCAACGGGGTCTATAAAAAGAATATCAGCGCGGAAAAAATTTTTGAAGTTTTCAGCTTGTTCCATAAAGCTAAAATTCCCACTGTTGGATATTTTATGATTGGCGCTCCGGGAGAAACCAGGGCGGATTTTGAAGAAACAAAAAAACTTTCAGCGAAATTGCCTATGAGCCTTATTACCTCCAGTATTTTTACTCCTTATCCGGAAACAGAATTATATGATGAATGCAAAAAGAAAGGCTGGCTGTTATCGGAGGATAATTCTGACAAGAAAGACTGGGTAGAGATGTATACGCCGATGCTGAAGACGCCTGATTTTGAGCCAAAAGATTTGGTTGCTTGGCAGAAAGAGCTGTATTATAGTTTTATCTGGCATCATTGGCCCGCTTTGATCAAGGAGACATTGCGGCCGGGCGGTATTGTTAATTTTGATACCATCGGAAAATTCATAGGATTTACCAAGTTTAGCCTTTTTCGGATAATTGACTCAATCAAAAATTTCAATGAATAGAATAATAAGATATTTTAATCTCGCGATAAAAATCTTAGAAGGTCGCCTTACCAATAAAAGAATCCCGGCTTCGGTCGTGCTGTGCGTCACTAACAGATGCAATTTAAGATGCGTGTATTGTTACGCGGAATATTATGACAGAAATCATGCCGAGTTTACGACAAAACAAATCCTCTCTTTAATTGACGAGCTTTACGAAATGGGAACAAGGCATATTTCGCTTAACGGCGGCGAAGCCCTTATGCGGGAGGACATCGGAATTATTGTTGACAAGGTTAATGAGAAAAATATGCTGTGCCAGCTCACCACTAACGGTTTATTGGTAAAAAATAAGATAGATGTTCTAAAAAAAGTTGATTCTTTATGCTTGAGTCTTGACGGCGACAAGAGAAGCACCGATTTAAACAGGGGAGCGGGCACCTACGACAAAATAGTAGACGCCATAGAATTTTTAAATAGCAACAAGATTAATTTTTATACCAATACGGTTCTTACAAAAAATAATAAAAACGCGGTTGACGAGGTTATGGAACTTGCCGGCAAATATGGCTTTAAGGCTCAATTTAGTTTGTTGCGCAAGGAAGATTCCCCTGACAAGGCAATCGTTTTAGATGATAAAGAGGCCAAAGAAATTATCGGGAAAATTCTTAAATATAAAAAAGCCGGTTTTCCTATTTTATTTTTATATGATTCATATGAAAACGCGTTTCGTTGGCCGTTTTCTTATAATAAATTAATGATTTCTGGCGAGACGGCGGAGGGCTATAAGCCGATAAAGTGCTATATGAAGCGGTTTTCGTGCCATATTGAAGCTAATGGCTTGGTTTATCCGTGTATTGTGCTGGTTAATAAATTCAAAGCGTTGAATTTTTTGGAAGTCGGTTTTAAAAAAGCCTGGGAACATATGGCGAATAATGATTGTAAAGCTTGCTACAACACCTGCTGCAGCGATGTTAATTTGATTTTTGGTTTTCGGCCGAATTCTCTTTGGGACGCGTCCAGAGTTATAATAGAAAGGAGTTTGCGCGTTATTCGGAAAAAAACAACAAAAATAAGAGAAACGCCAATAAAATAAATAAATCCATGAAGAAAATAAAACTTAGAGAAATATCGCGTTATTTTATTTTTTTTTTAGATTTGGCGAAAGCGCGCTTGTTTTCAGAAATCAAACCGTTGGTGGTGAGTCTTAATGTTACCAATCGTTGTAATCTGGCCTGCAGTTATTGTTACGGAGATTATTCTAAGCGCAAGGCGCGGGATTTTACAACAAAGGAATTGTTGGATTTGATTGAAGAGCTCCGAAATATGGGCACGCGAGCTATTTACATAAGCGGAGGCGAACCGTTATTAAGAAACGACATAGAGGAAATCATCGGAGCCATAAAGGATAAAAATATGCTTTGTTTTATGAATACCAACGGTCTTTTGGTTCCCGGCAGAATTAAATGCTTAAAAAGATTAGATTCCCTCGCCATCAGTCTTGACGGCGACGAAAATGCCAATGATATAAATCGCGGCAAAGGCACATTTTTAAAGATTATTGAAGCAATAAAAATTGCGAGGGCTGAAGGACTAAAGGTTGCCACCAATACGGTTATAAACTTAAACAATTTAAAATCCATAGATACTGTTATTTCATTGGCAAAAAATTTAGGATTTACCGCGGAGTTTAATTTGCCTTACGAGCAATCGCTTGGCAATAAAAATAATCCAATAATGAATTTAGGAGATGAAAATATAAGAATGGTATTAAAAAAGCTGATAGAATACAAGAAACAGGGTGCGCCAATATCTTTCTCAAATGCTGTCAGGTTGTATGTTTTAAGGTGGCCTTTTTCGTACGACAAGAAAATCATTTACAATGATCTGCCCGAAAATTTTAAAATCGTAAATTGCTATATGGGGCGTTTTATGTGTTTAATTGAACCTGATGGATTTGTTTATCCCTGCGGCCAGCTTATAGGCAAATTCCCAGCCTTGAATATCCGTGAAGCGGGTTTTAAAAAGGCGTGGGAAAATCTTTTACAAAAAAGAACATGCAAGGCATGCTATAGTTTATGTTTTACCGAATTTAACCAGTTTTTCGCTCTTATGCCCAGCGTGGTTTTTTCAACTATAACGCGTTTTTTGAAAGGAATTATAAAAAAATGAATAATATAAAAAAATATCTAAACTTCGGGACCGAAGTTTTAAAGGCCCGTCTGATGCGCCGGAACATTCCTGTTTTGGTTGTGTTGTGCGTTACGGACAAATGTAATTTAAAATGCGCTTATTGTTATCAAAAGTCTTTTCGCGGACAAAAAATTGAATTTACAACCGACGAAATATTCTCTTTGATTGACGAACTTAGCGAAATGGGAACGAAGTTTATTTCCATTAACGGCGGCGAAGCTTTGATGAGAGACGACATAGAATTGGTTATTGATAAAATCAATAAGAAAAATTTACTGGTCCAGTTGACGACCAACGGCCAGCTGATAACGAGAAAAATCAATGTTTTGAAAAAAGTTGATTCTTTATGCGTAAGCCTTGACGGTATGAAAGAGAGCAACGATCTGAACAGGGGGCGGGGCAGCTATGAAAAAATCATAGAAGGCTTGGAATGTCTGAAAGCCAACAATATTAAATTTCATACCAACACGGTTATTTCTAAAAATAATCTGAACGCGGTTGATGAAATTATGGCGCTGGCTTTAAAATACGGTTTTATAGCTCAATTCAGCATATTACGGCAGGAAGACGCGCCTCGTCCGGAATTAGGTTTAAATGACGCGGAAATACGCAAAATCATCCAGCAAATTCTTTCTTATAAAGAAAAGGGATTTCTTGTATTTTATTCGTATCATTCTTATGAAAAAGCTCTAAATTGGCCGTTTTCATATCAGCAACAGATGACTTCTGAAAAAATGCCCCCGGGGCAAAAAACCGATCCTTGCTATATAAAAAAAATGGCTTGCCAGATTGAAGCCGATGGCTTGGTTTATCCTTGCGTAACTTTGGTAAATAAGTTTAAGGCCTTGAATTTCAGGGAAGTTGGTTTCAAAAAGGCCTGGGAAAATTTAAAAAATTGCGATTGTCAGGCGTGTTATGTTATTTGCCACAATGAGCTTAACGGCCTTTTCGGGTTAAAAAGAGACGCTATCTGGAATGCTTTTAAAATCGCTATTAGAAGAATAATCAAATGAGTACAAAATTCAAAACGGCCTTTGTTGATTTTTCAAGCAATTTTTTTGACCGGCACGCGATTTATTGTTTATCGGCTTATTTGAAGAGCAACGATATTGAAACCAATTATATAAATCAAAGAAATTTCTCAAAGGCGATAGAAAAAATAAAACGAATAAAACCGGACCTTTTGCTGTATTCGGCTTATTCCAGCGAAATTCCGCTCTACGTTGAATTTGATAAATTAGTCAAGAAAAATCTGGGCATTAAGTCCGTTATCGGCGGTCCCGGCCCTACTTTTGATTGGAAAATTATTAAAAATAACAACTCAACCATAGACGCTTTATGCGTCGGAGAAGGGGAATACGCTTTGGTTGATTTTATCAAGAATGGTTTTTCGCCTTCAAAGAATATTATCACTAATCAAAGCGGCTTGCCTTCAGCCTATTACCGTTTTGTTGATTTGGAAAAAGTTTCTTTTCCGGACAGGGCCTTGGTGTATAAAAATGATTACGTTTTAAGAAATATGCCCAATAAGCAATTTTTAGCGGGCCGCGGCTGTCCTTATATGTGCACCTACTGCCACAATAATATTCAAAATACCATGTTTAAAAGTTGCGGCGCGACCATACGCAAGAAAAGCGTTGATTATTTATTGGAAGAAATCAAGGACGTCAAGCGCCGGTATCCGCTTAAGGTGGTTGTTTTTCAGGACGATACTTTTATTCTAAAAAGAGATTGGCTATTGGAATTTTGCGAACGCTTTCCGAAGGAAATAGGCCTGCCTTACACTTGCAACATCAGAGCCAATCTTATTGACGAAGAAACCATAAAGATTTTAAAGAAGGGCGATTGCGCTTGTGTTTATTGGAGCATAGAATCGGGAAATGACGCCATCAGAAATAATTTATTGAAAAGGAATATGAGCAGAGAGCAAATTTTGGAGACGGGGCGGCTTTTGGAAAAATATAAACTTTCTCATCGTTGCGGCGGCATTATTGGATTGCCGGGCGAGAAATTTGAAGAGATGCTTGAAACTTTGGAAATGAATATCAAGGTTAAACCGGAATTCGGTTTTGCCAGCATCTTCGTGCCTTTTCCGGGCCTGGAATTGACAAATTACGCTTTAGAGCACAAGCACCTTTCCGAAGAATTATTGAATAATTTACCAAAGAATACCCATTTACATTCGGTTTTGAACTTCTCTCCGCAGGAGAAATTAAAAATCCAGAAATTAAACT
>JBBTUZ010000130.1:8061-9554 GCA_038063495.1 Patescibacteria group bacterium
TTATAATTTTACTTATAAAAAGTAGAAAAGTGAGAGTTAAAATAAATTAAAAATCCAGAAATTAAACTACTTATATCCCTTGTTTGTTGATTATCCAAAATTATATTATAATTCTCGCGTATATCATTTATTATTTAAATTGCCGGTGGTCGCGCTCCATGCGTTTTTTAATCTTTATTGCGGTTATAAATTGGCAAAATTATATAAAGTCAAAACGCCTTTATTGACCAAACTCGCGATAATGTGGCGTTATCTAAAAAATCCCTTCTAAATAAAACTAATAAATTAATAAAATATGACAAACACCAAAAAAATCATTAATTTTTTTAAGACCGTTATGTTGTACGCCCGGGTTGGTTTACGGGGGATGACCCCGCTTAAGGGTTATGTTATGGCGCGTTATTGGATTAAGACGAACATTTTTAAGCAGAATATACCGTGGCTGATGGAATTCTCGGTTACTTATAGCTGCCAGTGCAAATGTCCGCATTGTTCGGTGGGGGAATATCTTGATGAAGCCAACAAAAAACGGCAAGACGAATTATCCAATGAACAAATAAAAGATGTTTTAGCGCAGGCGGTTAAAATGGGCATACCTAAAGTTGATTTTTTCGGCGGCGAGCCTTTGTTAAAGTCAGGCATTATTGATTTAGTCGGGTTTGGCGCGAAAAAAGGCCTCTATGTGTCAATTACCACCAATGCCGAACTTCTCACCAAAGAAACCACCAGGGCATTGAAAAAAGCCGGCATAAGCTGTATCAACATAAGCATAGACAGCGTGTCGGGAGAAAAACATGACAGTTTGCGGGGCGTGCCGGGGATTTACAAAAAAGTTTTGGCCGGCATTGGATATTGTCGCGAAGAAAAGATTCCTTGCATAACATCCACTTATGTAACCAGGAATAGAATAATAAACTTTGGGAAAGGCGCGGCCGATGACAGCCAACTTACTCAAATTATCGCCTTATCAAAAAAATTAAAAGCTTCAGGCTTAAGGATTCTGTTCCCCATCATTTCCGGCCGATGGGAAAAAGGCAAAGAGCTGGAATTTACCGAGGCCGAAAAGAAATTAGTAATGGACAATCTGGATTATTCATTCGCTTTCATTGAAGGCGCTTATTCGGTCAAAAACGGCAAGAAAACCTGCCAGTCTTTGAGCGGTAGGATGTTCAATATTTCTCCTTACGGCGATGTTCAGCTTTGCGTTACTTTTCCGCAGAATTTCGGCAATGTTAAAAACACTTCGCTGGCTGATGTTTTAAAGGATATGTACAATCACCCGACTTATCTCAAAAACAAAGGCAGGAACACCTGCAGCACAGATGGCTTAGAGTGCTAATCTGCCTTGGCATTACAAAATATTTGTATCGCGACAGTCAGTGAAAAAGATTTCACACAACCCAGACGGAAGCGCGGGATTGGCTTCAGAAAATTGTCTTCCAGAAACAGAATAATTTTGTTCCGGCGACAAAATTTTCTTCGCCCTCGCCCCG
>JBBTUZ010000131.1:0-2737 GCA_038063495.1 Patescibacteria group bacterium
AAGTTAATCTATGGACTCCAGTTAATTATCACATCTTCCACCCTTGGGCTGGCGGTTTGAGCGTAATTGCTTTCCAAAATAATTTTATAGCGGAAATAACGGTGATTATTATGATAAGCCCGATTGAGAGCAACGGGGGCGCCGGGCCCGGTGGGATTATAAGTATCGGTGGCAAGAGAAGTGCCGCCGGGGCCAATCGGTTCGGGAAAACCGCTTTGGGAAGTGGCTACATAATAATCAGAAGAAACGCAGGTTCCGGAATTACTACAATTGAAACTTATCCAGCCGACGGCATCGTTCCAAGCCCAGCCGGTAAAAACGCCGGTGGTCGGATTAACTTTTACTTGATAGGTCGGGCTTGCCGGGCAAACCCATTTACTGCCGTCCAAAGTTGAACCGACAGAAGCATTTCCGCAAAAACTTATCCAGCCGATAGAATCGTTCCAAGCCCAGCCGGAAAGATCGCCGGTGATTGAATCGCGGCTGACTTTATAACTGGAAGAAATACAAATATCGCCATTGGGCGAAGTGGCGCAATCCAAAGAAATTTCAGCAAGATTGGTATTATAAGCATAGCCTATCAGTTGAGTGGAGTTGACGGAAACATTGCCGGCAGGATAACCGAAATCCCACCAGCCAGTAGAATCGTTCCAAGCGTAACGATAAACATTATCAATCAATCCCGTGCCGCCAACGCCGGCGGCTTGATTAGCGGAGGCAAATTGAAATTTAACATTGGTGCCGGCCGGCTGACAAATTATTGACGCTGAAGCGACGCATCTCCACATAATGCTGTTGAAAGCCGCCCCGCCAGAAATACCGGTATCAATAACCGAAGAAAGAAGAGTGCCGATGGCCGCCGTCGCTGTCCAAGAAGTTTTGACTTTATAATTGGAAGTGGCGCAAGTGTCGCCGATGCCGGAATTATTGCAATTAAAACTTATCCAACCGATAGAGTCGTTCCATGCCCAGCCGGAAAAATTACCGGAACCGTCTATGGTAACCCGGTGGTTAAAACTAGTGCAGCTTGGTTCCAAATCACCGCAATAAAAACTTATCCAACCGATAGAGTCGCTCCAAGCAAAACCGGAAAGATTGCCGGCGCCGTCGTTGGAAATCTTAAAATCGCTGGTAGCGCAAATATTGCCATTAGGCGAAGTGGCGCAATCAAAAGCGATGGAACCAACCGAAGAATCGGCATAGCCCTCAATTTTTTGCAAAGTCACATTAACATTATTCGTGGAATAAAAATCAATCCAGCCGATAACATCATTCCAAGCCCAATGCTCATAAACACCAGAGGAAATATTAGTCGCCGCCAAGACATTAAAAACAGGAGATAGAAAATAAAAAGCAGAAAGTAAAATAACCGAAACTATAATTTTGTGAAATTTCATAGTATTGTATAATTATAGCAAATGAAAGAAATTTTGGAAATCAAAGAAGGCCTAAAATGGATTGATATCTCCTGCCCCACTCCTTTAGATATTTATTTCTTAAGAAAGAATTTTGATTTTCATCCAATCACTCTTGACGAGCTGACTCATCTTTCGGCCAGAACCAAAGTTGACGCCTATGACCATTATCTTTTTATCGTCACTCATTTTCCGGTATACGACCCGACCGAAAAATGCTCTCATCAAGTTGAAATAGATATTTTAATTAAAAAAGATATTTTCATTACCGTTCACTATCAGGATTTAGAAATTCTAGACGGCTTTGCTTCATTTTTAAAAAACGAGAAAAACAAAAAAGAAATCAACCAAACTTATAACTTGCTTTATTATTTATTAGAACAAATCAATAAATACTCCTTAAGGCAACTCGCCCATATTGAAGAAAAGGTCAACACTGTCGGGGAGAGCTTGTTTAAAGGCAAAGAAAGAGAGCTTTTAGAGCAGGTTTCTTACGTCAAGCGAGATTTGGCGACTTTTGGAATAATCACTTGGTCGCAAAGAAATATTTTGGAATCTCTGGCGACGGCCGGGGTAAAATTTTGGGGGCCGGAAGTGGAGATTTATTTTTCCGATACCTTGGGAGACCATTGGAAAATAGTTCACACTTATAATAAACTCAAAGAAACTCTAAATGATTTTGACGCCACCAACGCCCAACTTTTGGATTATAAAATAAACAACATTATGCAGGTTATTTCAGTGCTTGGTTTTATAACCTTTCCTATGATTTTCTTTTTGTCCATTCTTCAGATAAATTTTATTAACGATATTATCGCGGATAAACCGCTATTTATTTTTATCATTTTGTTTTTGGCAATCGGACTAAGCTTTGCTTCCTGGCTAATTTTTAGAAAGAAAAAATGGATATAAAAAATAATTTTTAATGTTAAAACTTCCACCCCAAGACATTGAAACCGAGAGAGCGGTTTTGGGAGCGTTAATGATTGACCCCGCCGCCATTATTAAAGTGGCTGATTTTCTTTTTTCAACTGATTTTTACAAACCTATTCATCAAAAAATCTACGAAGTTGTTATTGAATTATTCACCAACAGTCAACCGATAGACTTGTTAAGCGTTTCCACGAAACTCAAAGAAAAAAAATTCCTGGAAGAAGCAGGGGGAGTAAATTACCTGACCGACCTAATCAATGATGTTCCGACGGCTTCGCACATCACCCATTACGCCGAAATTGTCAAAGAGAAAAAGGTTCTTCGCGACCTTATCCAAACTTCAGTAGAAATCAATGAGAAGGTTTACGAAAACATAGATGTTGAAAATC